>CAJWMA010000005.1 GCA_913042995.1 uncultured bacterium
TTCTCGAGGGCGACCCCCATCTCCTCGGCAATCGAAGCGAAATGCAGATGGAAGATCTCCAGCTGGACAGGATCGGGCTCTCCCGCGGCGTCGCAGGCGGAGAGGGTCCGCGGCTTGTCCAGTCTCTCGAGCACCAGGTGACCCGATGGATGCCTGGCCGCAGTCCAGCCGGGCGCCACGACGATGGTGTGATAGGCCGAGGAGATGATTGCCGGGCCGGCTACGGATTCTCCCTGGCCGAGGGAGGCCTCATCGAGCACCGCGGCATCCACCCAGGCTCCCGAGAAGAAAGCCCGGCGGGACCCGGGAGCCTCGGTCGCCGCCGAGGGTGCCGGTGCTGCCTCGACCCGCTCCTCACCGATACCGGCGGAGCAGGTCACTCTCGCCGTCACCAGCTCCAGCTCTCTGCCGGGATGGGTGAATCCGTAGCGTCTCTCGTGAGCCTTCTCGAAGGCTTCCCTGCAATTGTCCAGCCCGGCCTCCAGCTCGATGGTCGAATCCTGGCCGCTGTAGCGCAGATCGAGGGCGCGGCGCGGCGCGGCCAGGAGCTCCTCGTCCAGGCCATCCAGGAGCAGTTCGCTCCTCGCCTGCTCCTCGAGATCGCTCATGAGCTCTTCAAAACAAGAGGGTGAAATGTTTTCGGCCGGCTCGAGAACCGGACGCTCGACGATCCGCGTAACATCCGCCTGCGAAGCTCCCCGGGCGCTCAAGACTCCGGCCAGCGCGGGAACGAGCACCTTCACGATGCCCAGCTCGTCTGCGACGGCGCAGGCGTGCTGCGCGCCGGCCCCCCCAAACGCTACCAGCGGGTATTCCCGCACATCGTAGCCCCGCGCGAGGCTGATCCTGCGAATGGCCGCGGCCATACGCTGGTCGGCGATTTCAAGATAGCCGGCGGCGATCTCCTCCAGGCTCTTCTCGTACCCCCGCCCACGAAGACTCGAGGCCATCGCGTCAAGGCGGCGGCGGACCGCGTCCCCATCGAGAGGAAAAGGAAAGCGGCCGGCGGGAATCCTCCCAAGAAAGAAATTCAGATCGGTGATCGCCAGCTCCCCTCCCGCGCCATAGCAGGCCGGCCCCGGCACCGAGCCTGCGCTGCGCGGTCCAACGGTCAGCTTCTCCCCGTCAAACCCGCAGATGGAGCCGCCGCCGGCGGCAACGGTCTCGATCGCGAGGAGCGGGGCGGCTATCCTCACGCCCGCCTTGACCGCCTCGTATTCCATCTCGAAGCCGCCATCCCAGCGGCTTACATCGGTGCTGGTTCCACCCATGTCGAAAGCGATCGCGCAGGCGCAGCCGGCCTCCCTTGCCACCTGCGCGGAGCCGACCACCCCGCCCGCCGGTCCGCTGAGAACCGCGTCCTTGCCGCTAAAGAGGCGGGGCGAGCAGAGTCCCCCTGCGCTGGTGAGCAGCCGCAGCGAGGCGGAGGGAGCCGCCTCGGCAATCGAGGCGACATAGCCCCTGATAACCGGCCCCAGGTAGGCATCGACCAGCGAGGTGTCTCCGCGTGACACCATCCTTGGAGACGAGGAGGAGGCGCTGGAGCGCACCACCTCGGAAAAATCGAATTCAAGGGCCAGCTCCGCAAGCGCCTCCTCGTGCGCCGGGTTGGCCGCCGAGTGGAGCAGGCAGATAGAGACCGCCTCCGTACCCGCGGCCTCGAGCTCAGCCAGCACGGCCGCCGCCCGATCGAGGTCCAGAGGCTCGAGCTCATCCCCGTTGGCGCTGATGCGGCCGGGGATCTCACGCGCCGCGTCAAAAAGCGGCCGGGGCTTCCTGATCTCGAGATCGAAGATTCGCGGACGGTCCTGGTTGCCGATCAGCAGCAGGTCTGCGAATCCCGGGGTGGTGAGAACGGCTGTCCGGGCGCCCTCTCTCTCGAGCAGCGCGTTGGTTCCGCGCGTGGTCCCCAGCCGCAGGTCAACCTCGCCGAGGTCCTCATCCAGCCGAAGGCGCATCAGCGTGCGCATGCACAATAGCGGCGCCTCTTCCGGGGAGCGGAGCTCCCAGGAGTGGGCCTCGGCCAGGGTGACAAGCTCCTCCGAGGTGAAGATGGCCCCGTCTGCGCCGCTGGAGCCCGACACCTCCGCGCGCTCCAGCTCGGATCCATCGGCGGCCAGGAGCCGCAGCTCGAAGCCCCGGAAAAAATCATGCGGTTCGCGGCGAAGGCTCTTGTCGAGAAGGCCTTCGGCCTCGGCCGCCTCCACATTGCCCTTGAGGGTCGCCGAGCTCAGAACCTTCAGGACACGAAGCTCTCCCCCGGGAGTCCGGGCGACACAATCGGTGAAGGTGCCTCCTACATCGATGGAGAAACACCAGCCTGGGGTTGTTTTGCTCATCAGGAAACGAAGTCTACCCCCCCCACCGCCCGCTCGGCAATCAGCATCCGGCGGCGGAGCCGAGCTCAGGCTTCGCAGCCGCCGCCCTCACAGGCTCCCAGGTCGTCAGGAGTCGGGTCGTCACCGCAGCTGAAAGCGGGAGGAGGCAGCGGCTCGTCCCCGCTGAAGAGATAGCCGAGCAGACGCACCGCGTCGGTCACAAGGAGCCTCCCATCATCATCTACATCCGCGGCATCCGGGCAGGGCAGCTCAAACCCTCCCGCAAAAAGGGTGAGCAGTATCTTAACCGCATCGGTAATGTCGAGCTCGCCCTCCGCGGTCACATCTCCGCGCCGAAACAGAACCGGGGGCTCAACCGGCTCTTCTTCACAGGCCGGACGGGAGACGAGAGACGGGGCGAGCGTCAGCATGAAGGAGAGGTCGGAGCTGTCGCGGCTGGAGTTGTGAACACTCACCGCCAGGACATTCTCTCCCTGCCGAAGAAGCCCGCCATCGATATCGAGCGAGGCGACAGCGCTCTCGACTGATCGCGACGCCGTGGTGTCGTGCGAGACTGCGCCCCCGGGCATATTGGCACGGCCCAGCTCTTCTCCATTGAGGTAGAGAACAAGGCCGTCATCGTAGACCGCGGTCAGGACAGCCAGGCTCAGCTCGGCAGGACAATCGAGCCAGAATGATTTCCTGCAGAAAACGCTGACGTAGCGGTTCCGCATGTCGGCCAGCTCGGTCAGATCATCTCCATCTCCATAGCCGATTCCCGCGAGACCGCGGGGCCAGGAGGAATCATCGAAGCCCGGCTCGCTCCAGTCGCCGGGAGGCTGCTCTTCTCCCGGCAGGTAGCTCCAGGATCCGTTTCCTCCGATCAGCAGATAGGACGCCTCCAGCCGGGGAATCATCGAGAGATCGCCGGAGCCGGAGCCGTTGTTGTGGACCTCGATCGCCAGCACGTTGACGCCGGCGCGCAGCAGCCCCGGAGACAGCTCGAACACCTCGGGCTCCCCGGCCTCACGGCTCGAATCCGGCCGCTGGTTCCTGCCTACGGGGCTGCCGGGAAGGCCCATGTTCTCAGACCGCGCCACCTCGGCGCCGTTCAGATAGGCGACAAAGCCGTCATCGTAGTCGATGCTCAGCTCCAGCGTCTCGACGATGCCGGGATTGGCCACCTCGAAATTCTTCCGGCAATAGACGGTCAGGTAGCGGTTCTCCATATCGTCCAGAACGGTCGCATCATCTCCATCTCCGTAGCCGATACCGCTCGGACCGACAAGCCAGGAATCATCTGGAACGAAATCGACCTCCCTCCACTCCTCGTCCACCGCGCGGTTGCCCTTGAAATAATCCCAATCGTCCCCGATAGAGACAGGCTCACGCCGCTCGATGAGCGGGTATTCGACGAGCAACCTCGGAGCGGAGGCGCCGCTGTCCGATGAGGCGAACTGCCATCCATCAGAGCCAACCGGCAGGAAGGCCCAGCCATTATTGGCGGAGGGCTCGAGTGACCAGGCCGCCAGGCTCTCGGTGACGTCAACCTCTACTGTGCCTCCCGCGCCGACCACGTCAGCCTGCAACGCGGAAACGGACTCGACCCCCGGCTGGATTCCATCGCCGCCGAAGTCGCTCCAGACGGAAAGCTCGCTCCAGGGCTGGAGCATCCTGTAGATTGCGGCGCCATCGCCGGTGTTGGTCGTCTCCAGTTCGAGCCAGGCTCTCTCAATCTCCACCCCGGGAGGCAGTTGCCCCGGCTGCGGTCCGAAGATGTCGCCGAAACGCAACAACCCCTGGGTAGCGTTGCCCGACCCGCCTGGAGAGTCGCTGTCAATGCGCAGGGCCTGGTCCGCGCCATGCGCTTCAGCCGGCGAGGCCGCCCCGACATAGGTGTCGACCGCCGCCGAATATCCATCACTACCCTGTCGAAAGCTCTCCCTCGCCTTGCTGCCGACCAGGATCTCGACATTAACCTCCACCTGGTCTACATGAAGCAGCTCTCCATCATGAGCGACCAGCGACAGGAGGTACTGTCCTGACTCTGAAAAAGAAGCCGTTGTCGAAGGCGCGCCAGGATCCGTGAAAACGACCTCTCCGGGACCGCTGATGACCGCCCAGGAGCTCTCCAGCTCCCTGTCCACAGGCAGGCCATCATCACTCACCGTTGCGCGAAGGCGAACGGTGTCGCCGAGAAGAACGACGTCCATGTCCGCGCCCGCCAGCGCCCGGGGGCGCTCATTGACTCCGTCGAGAGCCGGGTAGGCGTAGGTTGAGCAGGTTCTGTCGGTCTCGTTGATGTCCCTGCAGCAGGAAGCGTACATCAGCGCCCTGGAGTCCTCGACATGTCCGAAGCCGAGCCCGTGGCCGAGCTCGTGCGCCATCATGCTTCTGTAGCCGGTAGCGCCCAGGCAGCCAACGCCCTCGTTCACCACAACGAACCAGCCGGTGATGGTGAGCCAGCTCTCGCCGTCAAAGCTATGGGTCGACGTCGTGATCGGCCCGCCATAGGCGAGCACTCCGCCGCAGCCCTCGATGTCGGCGATATCGGAGCACGGATCGCCAAAGAGGATGAAATTGCTCTCGGCGCCCTGGCTTCGAGCGCAATCGATACCGGGATCCCTGGAGCCGCCAAAGTAGAGGTTGCAGCTCGTGTCCGGAATCTCCATCCACAGCTCCATGGCCTGCTGAACAATCCAGAAGCCTCCATCGCGCACCGAGGAATCACCCGCGCTATTGCCGTAGATCGTCGCCCATTCGCCCGTGTCAAAACGGCGCCACCGCATCTTCCTCCCGTTGTCGGAAAAGATGGAACAGCCCTCCGGCTGCTCAGCACCGCCTCCATCTCCTCCGGGGACCGGCCCGGGACCCAGGCCCTCCGAGCTCCACTCGGCTCCAGCTCCCAGCAGCGCCGGCAGGTAGTTGAGAAAGGCCGCCTTGTCAAAAGGCCCGGGGGGCTCGGCCGCCAGCCCATCGGGCCTTGGCAACAGGCCGGCCGGATGCTCATCGATCGGAGAGAGAAGCTCGCGGCCGGCGGCCGTGGTCTCTACCAGCACTCCGTAAAAGAGCATTGCGGGAATCCAGAGCGCCTCCGACTTCCGGCTCAGGCACAACAGATAGTTCTCATCTTCGGAAAAATCCGGAGAGCCGGGAACAAACCAGGCCCGGCTCTCGAGCTCGCCGCCCGGGGTCTCTACCTTGATGACATCGCCCGGGACCGCAGGCCCCGAATAGCTCGAGAGCACCTCGAATTCAGTGGAGGTGAACACCAGCGGCCCCCGGGCTGCGGGGACCGAAGCGCGCGCGCGCGCGAAAACCACCGCATCGGCGGCCCGCGCAAGCTCGCCGTAATTCCTCGGCGCGATCAATGACGCGGCGGAAACCGGCAGGCCCGGGAAGATGACCAGGGCGAGAGCCGCCAGCGCCCGGACGACTGCCTGGCAAATCGAATGTTTTCCTGAAGCTCTCATGGTTCCCCCTCGGCCGCGGGATTCCTGCTCCTGGAGAGCGTCCCTGGCCGGCCTGGAAAATGACGACATCGTTGCCCCGGAATACCAGGCCAACACGAGCTGCCTGCCCTGAAGTATACAGGTGATCAAATGCATCTCTAAGCAGTGATTGCCGATCACGCTTTTCCCCTGCCCGCTCGCGGCCTCTTGCCGGACTGTGCTAATATGACCGTCTGATTTTCGAGGAAACAACAGAATTGGAGGCACCGAAGATGCGCGCCCGTAGATTTTCTTTCCCGGCTGTTCTTGTCTGCCTGTTCATTCCGGCAACCCTCGCAGCGTACGAAAATCCGCCGATGGAGCCGGGCTTCAGCTCGCTCTTTGATGGGAAGAACATCGAAGAACACTTCATCATCAAGGGCAAAAAAGAGTCCTGGACCGTCAAGGACGGTGTCATCCACTCGCTTCGCGGCGGCAACCGGATTATCAGCAAGGAACAGTACGGTGATTTCGTTCTCCGGCTTGACTGGCGCATCTCCGACCAGGGCAACAGCGGCATCTTCATCCGCGTACCCGGCCAGGACGATGGCGCGCCCTGGGTCTCCGGCTTCGAGGTCCAGATCTCCAACGCTCCGCGCGACGATGCGCACTGCACAGCCTCCCTCTACGGAGTCGAGGCGACCAGTCCGCGCCCGACCAGGGAAGCCGAGGGCGCCAATGCCTGGCATACCTTTGAGATCACCTGTCTCGGAGGGCGGATCTCCGTTCGACTCGACGGGGTGCTGAACATCGACGCCGATGAGAAAAAGAACGAGAAGATGCGCTCGCGCCCGAAGAAGGGCTTCATCGGACTGCAGGATTATCACGCCAGCAAGGGCTGGGTGGAATACCGCAACATCCGCATCCAGCCGCTCCAGGCAGACGGGGTTCCGACGGGGTTCGAATCCCTCTCATCCAATGACAAGGGGTGGCATAAAATCCGCACCGGCCACGGTACCGGCGGTCGGTGGAGCCATGCCGACGGCGCCTGGGAAGGAGAGCAGGATCCTCCCGGCAGCGGCAACGGCGGCGTCCTGGTTACCGACCGCAAGCTCTCCGACTTTGAGCTGGTGATCGAGACGAAACCCGACTGGGGAGTCTGCAGCGGAATCTTCCTGCGTTCGACCGAGCGCGGCCAGTGCTACCAGCTCATGGTCGACTGGCACGGCAACGGGAATGTCGCCGGGATCTACGGTGAAGGAACCGGCGGCTTCAACGTCCGCAACTACGAGCTCAACGATGACAAAACCATCCGCAAAGGCAATGACAACAAGCAGAACATCCCCCTGGCCTTCGCGCTTGCGGACTGGAAGAAGGTCTGGCGTTTCGGACAGTACAACGAGGTGCGCGCCCGGATCACCTCCAACCCGCCGACGATCGATACCTGGCTCAACGGCTGGCACATCTCGCACTTCGAAGATGATAAAAAACGGATCCCGGATGCCGGCGGCGTGGCCATCCAGGTCCACGGAGGCAAGGGGTGGCCCAATGGCGCCAAGGTGCGCTTCAGGAACATCAGCATCCGCGAACTCAAAAAGTAACCTGGCGAAAGGAACTCCAATGGTAAAAACCGCTTCCACCATGGTCGAGCTCGGAACCCCGGCGCCCGACTTCAGCCTGCCGGCCACCGATGGCTCCACCGTGAGCCTCTCAGATCTCGAAGGCAGCCCCGTGCTGATGATGTTTATCTGCAACCACTGCCCCTTCGTCCTGCACCTCAGGGAGCACCTTGCGGAGGCCAGCAGGGGCTACCAGGAACGCGGGGTGAAGGTCATCGGCATCAGCGCCAACGATGTCTCCACCCATCCAGATGACAGCTTCGAGAAGATGGTCGAAGAGGTTGCCGCCGCCGGCTACACCTTCCCCTACCTGTACGACGAGAGCCAGGATGTGGCCCAGAGCTACCGTGCCGCCTGCACCCCTGACTTCTTCCTCTACGACAGCTCCCACAAGCTGGTCTACCGCGGCCAGTACGATGACAGCCGCCCCGACAACGGCACCCCCACGGGCGCTGATCTCTCCGCCGCCATCGATGCCTTGCTGGCCGGACAGCCTCCCCGGGAAAACCAGAAAAACAGCATCGGCTGCAACATCAAATGGAAGGCCGGAAACGAACCGGACTACTTCAATCCCTGAGAAGGCCGGGGAGATCAGCCTGCGCCCAGCTCTCAAGGTACCCATCGTAGTGCTCGCGCCTGTGCGTGGTCGCTCCCTCGAGGCGGCAGATTGAGGCGGCGAACTCCACCGCCCTGCCCAGCGTCTTCGCGCCGCCCCAGCCCCGCGTGAGTCCGAGCATGGTCACGGCCGTGATCGCGTCGCCCGCGCCGACTGTATCGGCCACCTCGTCAACCGGAACCGCAGGCTGAAAGATCGTCTCCCGTCCATCCCTGAGCAGCGCCGCGCCAGCAGCGCCGCAGGTCAACAGGAGCAGCTCGAGACCAAGATCCCGGCGAAAGTCGTCCGCCGCCTTCAGCAGACCGTCTTCCGAAGTGTCGCCGACATCGAAGAGAGCGATGAGCTCCTCCTCGTTGAGCTTGGCCCAACGCGCCCGGGAGAGGTCGCCCAGGACACTGTCCTTCTGCCACCAGGGGCGGCGCAGATTGACATCGACGAAGATCTTGCCGCCGCGAGCCGCCGCCAGCTCTTCGAGGGCCCCGCGCGAACACTCCCCCCGCAACGCAAGGCTGCCGTGGTAGAGCAGGCTGACGTCGAAACCGGACATCGCCGCGCATCCCTCGGCGGCATCGATCGCATCGTAGGCCTGGTGATCGTTGATCGTGAACTCAGGTTGGCCCTCGTTGACCCGCACGCTCACGGTGCCGGTGGGCAGCTCCTCGTCGAGCTGGATTCCGGCGGTATCCATTCCGTAGGAGGTCATGATCTGGAGCACTCGCCCGCCAAGCTCATCGGCGCCAACCCGGCTGATGAGAAGCGGGGCGAGGCCGAGGCTCTCAAGATTCCAGGCCAGGTTGAAGGCGGCGCCGCCGATCACCGTCGGACCGCCTTCGAAATCATCGAAGAGAACCTCTCCAAAAACGACCGGCCGGCTCGCCGGGGCCGGGTGCTTCTCGCTCGCCTCGTTCATAACACGTCCTTTCACGGGGATGTCCGCTCAGGCTACAGGTTTTTTCCGCCCGCGGGAAGATACCTTGTCGAGCGGGAGCACAAAGAAACCGGTCGAGACTTGGATCCTGCCCCGTGCCTGTTACATTATGATCTCTGACAGCACGAACCCCGAGGTTGAGACCATGAGAGAAAGATGCCGAGCCTTCCTTCACGAGCTGCAGGACAGCATCTGCGCAGCCCTGGAAGGAGTTGATGGCGGCTGCTTCCGGGAGGACACCTGGGAACGGCCCGGCGGGGGCGGAGGCGCCAGCAGGGTGCTCGGCGACGGAGCCGTACTCGAGAAGGCGGGGGTGAACTTCTCGGAAGTTCACGGTGAGCTGGAGGGCAGCTTCTCGGGTGACCTGCCCGGAGAGGGCGCGGATTTCTACGCTACCGGGGTCTCTCTCGTCCTCCATCCCCGCAACCCAAAGGCCCCGACCGTGCACGCCAATCTGCGCTATATCGAAAAAGGCGACAAGAAATGGTTCGGCGGCGGCGCCGACCTGACCCCCTACTACCTCTACGAGGAGGATGCGGTCCACTTCCACCAGGCCTGGAAAGACGCCTGTGATCCCCATGGCGAGGATCTCTACCCGCGCTACAAGAAGGAATGCGACGAGTACTTCCACCTGCCGCACCGTGGAGAAGAACGGGGTATCGGGGGGATCTTTTTTGACTACGTGGATGCCGACGAAGGCTCCGCGGCAATGTGGGAAGACCTCGGCAAGGCCTTTCTCGGGTCCTATGTACCGGTCCTCGAGCGCCGCAAGGACGAGCCCTATGGTGAGGCCGAGCGCCTGCACCAGCTGCAGAGGCGCGGCCGCTATGCCGAGTTCAACCTCGTCTACGATCGGGGGACCATCTTTGGCCTGAAAACCGGCGGCCGGATCGAATCCATCCTCATGTCCCTGCCGCCAGAGGTGCGCTGGGACTACGATGTCCAGCACGCGGCGGACTCCGAGGAGGCAAGGCTGCTGGAGGTCTTGCGCGAGCCGCGTGACTGGCTCGGGACAGGGAATAAAACAGATTCCTGAAAACTAGGTGATCCTGCCGCTTGAAGTGCGAGCCTCTATCGGCGAAAACATGGTCCATGCGCTATCTCTCAGGTATCCAGCCTTCGGGCGTACTCCATATCGGCAATTACTTCGGAGCCATCCGGCAGCATATTCGCAGCCAGGATGAGCACGACTCGTACTATTTCATCGCCGACTACCATGCCCTGACCACGGTGAGGGATGCGGAGGTTCTCCGGGAACACGTACTCGGAGTAGCCCTCGATTACCTCGCCCTCGGACTCGACCCGGAAAAGACGACCTTCTTCCGGCACTCCGAGGTGCCTGAGGTGCAGGAGCTCGCCTGGATTCTCTCGACCCTGACCCCGATGGGGCTGCTCGAGCGCTGCCACAGCTACAAGGACAAGACCGCCAAGGGCATCGCCCCGGACCACGGGCTCTTCGCCTACCCGGTGCTGATGGCCGCTGACATCCTGATCTACGACTCCAACAAGGTGCCGGTCGGCAAGGACCAGATCCAGCACATCGAGGTCACCCGCGATATCGCCCAGCGCATCAACCACGTCTACGGTAAGGGGCAGGAGCTCCTGGTCATTCCCGAGGCCCAGGTGGAAGAATCGACCGCCGTGGTGCCCGGTATCGATGGACAGAAGATGTCAAAGAGCTACGAGAACACCCTCGAGATGTTCGCCTCCGAGAAGAAGCTGAAGAAAACGATCGGGAAAATCGTTACCGACTCTCGCACACCCGAGGAGCCGAAAGACCCGGAAGAGATCATCATGTACCAGCTCTACAGGCTCTTCGCATCGGCGGAGGAGCTCGAGGCCATGGCCGAACGCTACCGGGCAGGCGGCTACGGCTATGGAGATGCGAAGAAAGACCTGCTCGAGAGGCTGCTCGATTATTTCGCTCCCTACAGGAAAAAACGCGAGGAGCTCGCCGGCGACCCCGGCGGAGTCTACGAGATCCTGTCGGCGGGCGCCGCCCGGGCTCGAGAGACAGCGCAAGCCACGGTCGAACGCGTCTACAAGGCTGTCGGCCTGCGCTGAACCGGCCGGCACTGAAGCAGCCTGAAGATCAGGAGCGGAACGGGGCCTTGTCGCCCAGCTCCTGGCAGAGCTTCTCGAGCGCCGCGTAGAAGACCATTCGCAGTTGGACGGGATCGCCATCCTCGTCGGTGGTCACCACCGCCGGGGTGATCTTCTCCCGGATGCTGAAGCTGTCGATAGATTTGAAGACCGCTCCCTTGCGCTTCTCCAGGCTGCAATCAAGCCGGCAGGTATACCGGCTCCCGGTCTTTACGCCGCTGAACTCGATGTCGCCATCAAAGCTCGAGGTCGCGTGAATAACCAGGCGATGCCCGGGATCTTTCCTGCTGGCGGAAGAAGGGTAGCCTTCGGGAATACCGGCCCCCTTCTTTGTCTTTTCGCCGGGCCTCCTGATGACCTTCACCTTGCCATCGGAAAACTCGAGCCAGTGCTGCTCTGACGCCTCGTGTTGAAGGAAAAAACCTATCCGGGACCAGGCGCGGGGATCGTCGGAAGGAAGATTCTCACCTCCCAGCTTACCGGTAAGCAGCATCTTGAAGACCGTGTTCGCCCCGGCCGCGGCTGGTTTCGCGACAGGCTTCGACGGCGGCTTGATCACGGGAGGCTTGAGCTCCGGGGGCGGAGCGGCAGGCTCCGCTGGCGGCGGAGGACTTTCTTCCTCGGCCGGTTCGGGTTCAGCGGGCGGCGCAGGCTCTTCCTCCGGCTCGGGAGCCTCGCGAACACGGGGCGCGGGAGCTGAACCAGGCTCTTCTTCGGGAGGATCGAGTCGGCGAAAAACAGGGCTTTTTGTTCGCCCTGCGCCGGCAAGCCGCTCTTGCTGACGGGGGGCGGGGCTGTTGGTGCCGACCACGACGAAGATAACGAGACCGACAACGAAAACCACGGCCCCAACCAGGCACAGGACAAGGGTCTTGTCTCCGGATGACCTGCCCGGCCTGCCGTAGGCTCGGCCGCGGCGGTTCGATCTGATGCGTCTTCTACCGGCCATGTCTTTCGGTTATCACCAGAAAAGGAGCTGTTTCATTACCCGAAACGGGCTTAACGCCATTATGACGCAAAGTAACCCTACCTCCAAACCACGCTATGCAAATACCCGGAATAGTCCCCTTGGCGCCCTCAGGGTGAATCAGGCCGCAATTCGTTCCACCGCTGGCGACTATAAAAAAGTTTTCAGCTTTGTTTTTCGATTTTCAGGCCGGAAAATGAGGAGGTTGGGAAGAATGGAAATACCGCCTGCGAACAAACCGGCAGCATCAGGAGCCCCGGTCCGGTTCGTGCTGTCGACTTATTCGAGACTGATCATGAAACATCCCGCCTCACCCCGCGCAATGCCCGGACAGCGGCTCCATCGACTTTCCTCCCTGGTTCTTTGTGTCCTGTCGCTCTGCGGCCTGCCCGCGGGCGCTCAGCATTTCGACTGTATCGAGCTGAACGATGGGAACACCAACATCTTCATGACCCCGGATGTCTGCTTCAACGAGGAGAACCTCGACTGGTGCAATTGCGTAGACTCGGCCCTGACCCACCCCGTGCGAGGTGAGACCAGCGGCTTCAGGCAGGCCATCCAATGGCTGAGCGGACAGCCCGGGATCGGCAATGCCCGTATCGAGATCGAGGGCGGCTCCCTCGACCTCTCCAATCTTTCCCCCGGTCAGCTGATAGGTACCGGCGAGGCGATGGAGCTGATTCCCCTCGGCTTCCCCTTTGTCGGAGGAGACTTCTTCGGTGTCCAGTTTGAAGTTCGGGTGGTCTCCGCGCGCGACAACACCGCCGATTTCCACGTCTCCATCACCTCGGTCACCCCCGCGGTCGAGGAGGCGATCGGCTACAACCCGACCGACCGGGAGCATTCCGATGGGCACCTGCTCACCGGGCGGCTCACAAGCACCGCCGGCGGCGGAGCGGTGATCGACTACCGCTATGCTACGGAAAACTTCGCGGGCGCCACGGTTCCCGCGCTGCTGCCCACCGAGGCGGCCATGCCGACCTTCACGGTACCGTTCGTGCTCGAGTTTTTCTCCCGCGAGAGCGGCATCTACACGGTCCCCGATGATGGAAACGTCCAGGTGCTGAGCACGATCCGCAGCTTCCTCGAAGACACGGTCGACGAGATCCTTCCCCTCGATGCCGAGGACCTCTGCGAAGGGGTCGACGATTTCACCCATTGCAAGATGATCGAGGAAGATATCGAGATAAAGGCTTCGGCGGATGACAACAACCCGCCCACGGCAGTCATCACCGCGATCGACGCGGGAATCTTCCTGATGCTGGAGGATCCCGTCAACCTCGACACCTTCTGCGGCCGGGCCTATGTTCTTCTGCGAGGCAGGAACTCCGATGACGGAGATGGAGGCCACCAGGGTCTGACCTATAGATGGTCCATCCTGGAGGGTCCCGAGGAAGGCGCGGAAATACCCGCGAACACCCACGATTTCATGGACACCCATGTGATCTTCACCGAGGCCGGGGTCTACGAAATCGGCCTCACCGTCGATGATGGACACGACGCCGACAGCTCATCGGAGGCCACCATCACGGTGGTCGTCTCAACCGAGCTGGACTTCAACGCTCCGCCGCTGATCGGGCTGAGGACCTCGCCGGCGCCGCCAGACGTCCAGCTCGCCGGCGGCTCAGCCAGCGTAACCCTGGACGCACGCGATTCCGATGGCGGCGGCGAAGGCTGCGAACAGGAGGTCTCCTTCCTCTGGCGGCAGCTTGGCGGCCCCGCCGACGCGGTCATCAGGAATCCGCGGGAGGCTGTCACGCAAGTCGTCTTTGATACCGCTGGAGCCTATCTCTTCGAGATCGAGGTTGACGACGGCGGCTTCCAGGACAACATCTCGGTTGAGGAGGTGGAGGTCATCGTCACGGCCGCCGCCGTAACCGGCGGCTTCCGGCGCGGCGATGTCGACGACAGCGGCCGGCTCAACATCACCGACGCCATCACCGTCCTCAACTGGCTCTTCCTCGGCAGCGCTACGCCGAGCTGCACCGATGCGGCGGACGCCGATGACAACGGGCGAAACAATATCACCGACGCGATCCAGCTGCTCCAGTTCCTCTTCCTCGGCGGCCCTCCCCCGCCGGCTCCCGGCAGGGACGACTGCGGAGTCGATCCGACCGCCGACCTCCTCTCGGACTGCGACTACCAGTCCTGCGGAGACTGACACCTTCCTTCCCCCCTCGGGACGGATTGGCTATACTCCGCTCTGAAACCTCCCGCAAGACGCCGCCTGAAAGCATGCCCCGCAGATGAAAGAATCCTTCCTGTTTCTCTACAACTTCATCCGCTACCCGTTTGCAACGGGAGCTGTCCTCCCCAGCTCCCGCAGGCTCGCGGCCAGGATGGTCGACGACTCCGGTATTGACGCAGCGAAGACCGTCGTTGAGCTGGGCCCGGGGACGGGAGTCTTCACCCGGGCCATCTCCGAACGCATCGGCTCCGAAACCGTCTACCTGGGAATCGAGCTGCGGGAAAAATTCGCGGCGCTGGTGAGCGAAAAGTTCCCGGGCCTCTGCATCGTGAACGACTCGGCCGAGAACATCGTCGAGAATCTCGCGAAGCTCGACAGGACGGAGGCGGACACCATCATCTCAGGCCTGCCCTGGGCGGCCTTCGATACGGACCTGCAGAAACGAATCATGACATCGGTAACCGAGGCCCTCCCCCCCGGCGGGAAATTCGCCACCTTCACCTACCTCCATGCCGTACGCCTGCCGGCCGCCCGGCGCTTCCGCGCCCTGCTGGATGAAAACTTCTCGGAGGTAAGAGAATCAAAAACGGTCTGGCGCAACATGCCGCCCGCCTTCGTCTACCACTGCACGAAGTAGCGGACACTCCCCTCGCCCCTCCCGCCTTTAGCTCGGGAAAATTCGCAGGCGCTGCTGGATTGTCAGGAATTGTCATCCGTACAATAGGCTTCGTGCCTCGCCGCCGAGGGTCGAATCTAATCTTATCAGGGCGGGGAGGGGACGAATCTTGAATTCCAATCGATCAGCTCAACCCTCCCCGAGGGTCACGGAGTATTCCATGTCCATCACAAAGCTCGTCTTCTATTGCATTCCAGTCTGCATGTTGTTGCTTGTCCCGAACTCCAGCCTCAACGCGCAGAGCCCCCTGGTCCAGGAAGGAGACACCTGGCGCTTCTTCAGGGCGGTCTCCGCGCCGCCCGAGACCTGGGTCGACCTTGAATTCAACGCGGAGGAGGCCGGCTGGGAGAGCGGCCCGGGCGGCATCGGCTACGGAGACGAAGATGATGCCACCGTTCTCGATGACATGGCCGACAACTACATCGCCGTCTACATGCGCATCGAATTCGATGTCCCCGCTGAGCTTGCCGAGGCCTGGCTGCAGCTCCGAGTGCGCTACGATGATTCCTTCGTGGCCTACATCGATGGTGAAGAGGTCGCTCGCCGGGGCATCGACGGATCCCCGCCGCTCTTTGACCAGGGAGCCTCTGTTGAACATGAGATCACCAGCGCGGACGGCTTTGATGAAGAGTTCCTGCTCGAGCAGACGGAGCTTGATACCGGCCGACACGTGCTTGCCGTCGAGGTTCACAATATAACCCTCGGCTCCAGCGACCTGTCGTTCTCCGCCGAGTTGGTCGGCTCGCAGCTGCTCGTGACCTCTGTAGACCCGGCCTTCGGCCCGCTGGAGGGCGGAAACACGGTGAGAATCCACGCGCTTGGAATTTTCCCGGGGCTCAATCCGGATGTCATCTTCGGCAACCTGGAGTCGCCCTCGGTTACCGTCGAAGACGAGTACATCGAGGCCGAGGTGCCCGCGGCGAAAGTCCCCGGAGCCGTGGATATCATCATCGATACGGTAAACGCCACGACCGTCATCCCGGCCGGCTACATCTACGCCAACCCGGATGGGGGCATAGGAGGTCTCGATTTCACCGGCGGCCCCTACGCGACCGCGGAGGGCTTCAGCGGCATACTCGGAGAAGGAACCCTGCAGGCCTGGTTCCGGCGTGGAGCGGGGCAAGGCCAGTTCGCCAATTTCATCTACAGCCCCCTTGCCTCCATCGAGGCCGCGGACGGCTCCGACGCCTTCATCCTCGAGGTGAGACCCGGCAATATCCGCGCGCGGACCGCAGCAGATGGAGACTTCAACGATCTTACCGCCACGACCGACCTGCCCGAGGGAGAGTGGCACAACATCTGCTGCACCTTCTCCGAGCGAGGCCGGGCGGTCTACCTCGATGGCCGGCAGATAGCCGCCGACAACTTCTCTACCAATCTCAGCGACTGCGACCGGATTCGCCTGGGCTCCCGTTTTGAACAAGACGGAGGCTTCTTTTCCGGAGATCTCATCGGCACCATCCACTCCGCCGCCGTCTGGGGCTTCGAGCGGTTCGAGGAGGAGATTCAACAAGAGCTCTTCATGCCCCCGTCCGAAGACCCCTACATTGGAGCGAGCTGGGAGCTGAATGAAGGCGTTGGAGACCGCGCGAGCGATTCCGGCGACCTCGGAGCCGATCTCATCTTCGGCGCCGGGCCCGGCGCGGACGCGGATGATCCCGACTGGATCACCATCGACGATTTCCCAATCTTCATGGTCACCGGGATCCAGCCCGCATCAGGGCCGCTCGCCGGAGGTGAGATGGTCAGGATCTTCGGCGCCGGCTTTCCGCTCGAGGGAGAGGTGACCATCAGCTTCGTGGACCGGCTGGCTCCTTTCCTGGCGACGCCCTCGCCCACGGTCAGCGTCCTCAGCAATTGGGAGATCACCGCCGAGGTTCCCGCGGCGGAAGATTTCCAGGTGGTCGACATCCTGGTGGAAACCCCGGCCGGGAGCGGCCTCCTGGAGGCCGCCTATACCTACGCCCCCGACCCTGCCAGCATCTTCACGACGATCGAGGAGGGCGACATCTGGGACTACATCATCGCCAACGAGGCGATGCCGGAGGGCTGGAACCTGCCTGAGTTCAGGCCGCAGGAAAACGGCTGGGAGAGAGGACCGACCGGAATCGGCTACGGAGACGGTGACGATGCGACCATCGTCACCGGTGTCCAGGACCAGACCCCGGCGGTCTACGCCCGCCGCGAATGGCTGCTCAGCGGCGGAGGCGAAAACATGAGCTTCCTGCGGTTCAGGATCCGCTATGACGATGGCTTCGTCGCCTACCTCAACGGCACCGAGGTCGCCCGCGCCAATCTCGACGGAGTTCCGCCGGCCTTTGACGAGCTGGCGACCGCCACCCACGAAATCACCGGCGGCGAGGGCGTCTTCGATGAGGTCATCGATCTCACCGATTTCCGTGACAGCCTCCGCAACGGTCTCAACGTGCTGGCAATCGAGGTCCACAACAACACCCTCGGCTCCAGCGACATGTCTCTCTCCGCCGAGCTCGAATTCTCCGCGCCCGGCGAGACCTTCATCCGAGGAGATGTCGACAACAACCAGAGCTGGAACGTCACCGACGCGGTCAAGATCCTGCTGCACGCCTTTACGGGCGCTGAGCTGCCCTGCCTCGAGGCCGCCGATGTCGACGACAGCGGCCGCATCGACCTGGAAGACGGCGTCGGGTTGCTGAACTTCGTCTTCAGACAGGGCGAGGCGCCGCCGCCGCCGCTCTACGAGGCGCTGCCGGACCTCGACAGCGACGAGCTGGGGTGTGAGTCCTTCGGGGACTAGCCTCGAGGCTCCCCTCAGGTCAGATCACGGTACTCTCGCCTGGAGAACCAGTACATTCCCAGAGCCAGGAAGACAGCGGTAGCCGCCAGGAGCGAAACGGCCGCATCATCTCCCTCCACCGGCTGAAAGATCGGCGTGTTTCTCGGCTTGATACCATGTCCGGAGCCAGCATCGTAGAGCATGCAGCGGACATAGAAGCTGATGGAGATCCGCTTGAGCACGCCCGGCACCTGGCCCATAAAAAACTCCACCAGGAACACATGGGCTACCCCGATCAGCGTCGCGTTGCGAAAGACGGCGCCCAGCCAGCCGAAGAAGGCCAGGTAGGCGAAAGTACCCAGGGCGATCGTCGGCAGGAACATCCAGGCGACCTCCAACAGCGGCAGCGGCAGACCGCCGCAGGCCGATGCGACAGCGCAGAGCCCGAAGACCGCGCCGAGGGAGATACCAAGAGCCAGCGGAAGAGCCCCAAGCAGCTTGGCCAGGTAGAGACTCCAGCGCGAGATCGGACGGGTCGAGAGATAGACCAGGGTTTTGTCCTCACGATCGTCCCCGATAACGGCCGTCCCCAGGGTCAGGGTAATGATCGGCAGGAAGAACCGGCAGAAGGGCAGCTCGATGATCCAGCGCCCGAAGCTCTTGATCTTCCAGGGGTCGATCAGTCCCGTCGTACCCACCAGCACGGCCAGCACAAGAAACAGGATGAGGGCGACGACGAGACGGCGGGGGCGGAGCTGTCGGCGAAGACTGAAAAAGACGAGGTAGAGCCAGGAATTCACGCGCCGCCTCCCATCTCTTCTCCAACCAGGTAGCCGAAGACAGCCTCTACCGAAGCATCGAGAGGAACCAACCGCTCGATGCCGATGCCAAGCTCTGAGACCAGCCCTGGAAGCGCGCGGTAGAAACTCTCGACCTGGGGAACGCTGAGCACCAGGTCCTCTTCGTCGAGCCCCCCCCGGACCTTGAAAACAATGCCTGTAACGAGGCCGGACTCGAGCAACCGCGCACCGAGCTTCCTTGGGTCGGTGGCCGTGATGAGCAGCTTGAGTGGATGGTCCTTGAGAAGACCTCGGACCTCGGCCAGCGGACCCGAGGCGATCACATTGCCCTGGGCGAGAAAGAGGATCTGGTCGGTAACCGCCTCGATCTCCTCGAGGATATGACTCGAGACAAGGATCGTGACTCCCTCGGCGGCAAGGCCATCAAAGAGCCGCAGCATCTCACGTCGTCCCCTGGCGTCAATTCCGTTCAACGGCTCATCGAGCACCAGGATGTCGGGCTTGTGAACAAGGGCCTGGGCGAGCTTGGCGCGCTGGCGCATTCCCTTGGAGCAGGCCTTCAGACGCTTGCCGGCGAACTCGAGCGCGCCGGTCTTCTCGAGAGCTTCGCGCGCGAAGGCGTCGGCGCAGGCCCCGAGGCCGCAGAGACGGCCCATCGCGCGAACAAACCCAAGGACACTCATGTCTTCGTAAAAAGAGTCCCCCTCGGGCGAGTAGCCGAGGCGGCGGCGAGCTGAAGGCCTCTTCCAGACATCCTCACCGAAGATGAGCGCCTCGCCGTAGGACGGTTTGAGTTGGCCGGTGAGAATCTTCATCAGCGTCGATTTCCCGGCGCCGTTGGGGCCTACCAGTCCGGTGATCCCCGGCCGCAGTTCAAGACTGACCTTGTTGAGACCGGCGATCTCACCGTACCACTTGGCGAGCTCACGAATCGAGACCGGGTTCATGAAACCACCTCCACCGCGCGGGTCTTGTGCCAGAAGGCCCAGAGCGCCGCGCCAAGCCAGGCGGCCAGGGCGGCGACAGGCAGCCAGGGCGACGTGCTGAACAGGCTCGACTCGATTCCGAAAAACGCGTTCGAGCACCATTGCAGGAGGTACCAGAAATCGAACAGCTTCCAGTAATCGGAGCCCCCCGCGTTCTCGTGAATGACCTCGGTAACGATCGGAAGGAAGATGAAGATCAACCCCCAGACCATGACAATCGAGATCGTCCTCTGCAGCAGGGCCGCCACGCCCAGGAGCAGGGTCGACATGCCGACGCTCACAAGGAGGCCGTAGGCCAAAATCCCGAAGAGAATGCGCCGCGACTCGATGAAGTAATCAAAGGTGTCTCCAAAGAGGCCATACTCGATAAAGAGCGCCAGGCAGGGAAGCAGGGTCAGCAGGCTCACCAGCAAGGACGTCGCCACCAGCTTGCCAAGGAAGTATTGCCAGCGCTCGAGCGGCTTGGAAAAGTAGAAGGTGAGCGACCTGAAGCGGAAATCGTTTCCAACCAGCACCGCCCCGCTAATGGCCAACAGCAGCATGACAACGGTATTCTGGCTCGTGATAAAGTCTCTGAAGGATTCACCTGTGCCGGTAAAGATAAAGTTCCTGGCAAATGCGAGCGGTCCCTCCCCGAAACGCTGGCCCTTCAGCTGGGCAGCGAGCCCGGCAAGAAAATAGATCATGGCGCTGAAAAACAGGAAGTTGATAAGCCCCAGGCCCACAAAGACCTTGAAGATCCTGCGCTTGGTAACGAGCCCCAGGCCGACACGGGCGACCGGCCACCAGGAGAGCGCGGGAGAACGCGACTCCTCGGGCGCCGAGCTGATCGACCACCGGTCAACGACGGTAGCTCCCATCTTGGGCGGCAGCAGATCAACCTCGTCGATTTCCATTGGTTCCTCAGCCATGGTTCTCCCCCGGAGGCGGTGGCGGCGGAGGCGAAGCGCTGGCAACAACACGCTCAAAGATCGTTTCCAGGTTCTCTTCGTGAGGCTGAAGCCCTGAAAGCAGGCAGGCAGGTTCGGCCTCACCGGCCGCTGCGAAGGCCTCGAAGAGCAATCTCGTGTCGGCCTCCCCGGGAAGGGTGGCGATGAAATCCCGGGGCGGCGCGCCCGGCCTCGCCGGGAGTGCCTCCAGCTCGACCCCGCGGTCGGTGAGCACCGCTTCGCAGGTCTCGACCGACCCGGTCACCTGGATCCGGTAGCTGTTGACCCGGGAGGATGTGAGCTCCGAAACCTCGCCATGGGCCAGGACGCGCCCCCGGTCGAGGATGACGACCGAATCGCAGACCCGCTCGACATCGCCGAGGAGGTGGCTCGAGAGCAGGATCGATTTCCCCTGCTCCCGGTGGAGCCGAGAGATGAGCTCGAGCATGGCCGAACGACCGGCCGGATCGAGCCCGTTGGTCGGCTCATCGAGGATGACCAGGTCGGGATCATTGATGAGCGCCTGGGCGAGCTTGGCGCGCTGACGGATACCGGTCGGCTGCTCCTCGATCAGGCGGTAGCGCGCCTCCTCCAGCCCCAGCAGCGAGAGCACCTCGTGGGCGCGGCGGCGCGCATCGACAGCTTTCTGGCCGCACAGCTCGCCGGCGAGCGAAACGAACTGCAGAACCGAGAGCCCGGCGACGAAGCTGTCGTTCTCCGGCATATACCCCACCCGCGACCTCACCTTGCGGGACTCCCGGGCGGCGTCAAAGCCCAGCATCCAGGCTCTCCCCGCTGACGGAGCCAACAAGCCCATCAGCATGTTGAGCAGGGTCGATTTGCCGGCGCCATTAGGCCCCAGCAGGCCGACAACCCCGGGCTGCAGAACCACCTCGTCAGCCTCGAAGGCCAGGTGGGCGCCATACAGGCGCTTCAATTTTTCCAGCCGAATCAACTCACTCACATTTACCTCTCAAAGAGAAACCCATGGGTCACGGCGTATCTTAACATGACCTCGCGGGTGATTCACCCCGACCGTCCGGGCCTGTCGCGGCTTGACAGTCAGGGGCTACTCTCGCATGATCACTCAAAGTTCGTTCAACTCATCAGCGGCAACCGATTCGAGAGAGACAACCGTGCGCATCCTGGTCATTTGCCTGATCCTTCTCCTCGCCATCCTTCACCAGGACTGGTGGTGGTGGGAGGCGAAGGAACCCCTGGTCTTCGGCTTCATGCCGATCGGCCTGGCCTGGCACGCCGGGATCTCCCTGGCGGCCGGTCTCGTCGGCCTGGTAGCGGTCATGTTCTGCTGGCCTGATCACCTGGACAACGAAGAGGAGGAAGAGGCCGGAGCGGAAACAGGGAAAGAGGAGGCCAGCTGATGTCCTTCACGATCATCCTGTGCTATCTCGCCCTGCTGCTCTTCCTGGGAGTCTTCGCCGGACGGCTGCTGAAGAAAAGCTCGGGCGACTTCTTCCTCGCCAGCCGCGGCATCGGCCCCTTCATGCTGTTGATGTCGGTCTTCGGCACGACGATGACCGCCTTCGCCCTCATTGGCTCGACCGGCAAGACCTTTGCGTTCGGAATCGGGGTCTATGGGCTCATGGCCTCGTGGTCGGGCATCATCCACGCGGCGATCTTCTTTCTCATCGGCGCCAAGGTCTGGGCGCTGGGAAAGAAACACGGCTATGTCACCCAGCTGAGCTACTTCCGCGACCGCTACCAGTCTGATGCGCTGGTGCTGCTGCTCTTCCCGCTGGTGGTCTCTTTCGTCATTCTCTACCTGCTGATCGGTGTCATTGGAGCCGGGCGCTTCATCGAAGGCGTCACTCCGGAAACCTTCAGTGAGAGCGCGGTCGTGACCACCGTACCCCTGGCGGCGGCACCCGCCGATCTCAAGATTCCCGAGGACTGGAAGGACAGGGTCAGCATCAAAAACGGTGAGCTGTCCGTCAGCGGATCGCTCCATCCCAAGCGCAAGGGCCTCTTCATGAAGCTCAGCAAGGCGCCCGAGTGGAAGAAGGCCGTTGGCGGCCTGATGAACAAGGCGCCCCGCGGGGCGGTCCCCAAGCCCGCCGGCATGGCGATCGTCTGCCTGGTGGTGCTCTTCTACGTCTTCTTCGGAGGCATGCGGGCGACCGCCTGGGCCAACACCATGCAGACCCTGGTCTTTATGGTCATGGGGTTGATCGCCTTCTACGTCATCACGGACGAGCTCGGCGGACCGGTGGCGGCATCTGAAAAACTGCTGGCCAACGAAGGGAAGAACTCCGTCATGGCCCGGGAGGGGCTGATCGGAAAATGGCAATTCCTTACCTATTGTTTCATCCCGCTATCGGTGGGGATGTTCCCCCACCTCTTCCAGCACTGGCTCACGGCCAGGAAGGCGAGCAACTTCAAGCTCACCGTCGTCGCACACCCGATCTGCATCCTCATCACCTGGGTACCCTGTGTGCTGCTGGGCATGTGGGCCTTCGGCATCCTGCCGGACGGAACCAATCCGAACGCGGTGCTCGGAATGATGGTCGCGCGCTACTCCGGCGAGGTGCTCGCCGGGCTCATCGGAGCGGGAGTCCTGGCCGCGATCATGTCGAGCATGGACTCGCAATTCCTCTGTCTCAGCAGCCTCTTCACCAATGACATCGTCTCTCACCATTTCGGCAAGGGAGAGATCAGCGACGAAAAGAAGATCCTCCTCGGAAGAGGCTTCGTCGTAGCGATCGTGCTCGTCTGCTACCTGATCGGCCTGAGCAATACGCAATCAGTCTTCGATCTCGGGGTCTGGTGCTTCACCGGCTTCGCCGGACTCTTCCCCATTCTCTTCGCGGCGCTCTACTGGAAGCGCAGCAACAAGCAGGGCGCCATAGCCGGGGTTCTGACCCTCGCGGTTCTCGAGACCACGGGTTATCTCCTCAGCCTGTCGGTGCACGAGGGCGAGTTCCTGGTCCTGGGAATGATGCCGGTCGCCTTCATCGTCACCATCACGACAGCGGTGATGGTCATCGTCACGCTGCTGACACCGCCGCCGGATGAGGAGCTCGTCGAAAAATTCTTCCCCGCGAAGAATTGAGACCTCCTTCAGGCTGAGGGGTTTACAATAGTCCGCCTTGCCCGGCAGGCTTCTCGATGCCAGGGAAACAAACGGTCCGGGCTGTGAATACTTCCCAGGAGAATCCCGCTATGAAAACCAGGATCGCGGCAGCGCTTCTACTCGTCTCCGGCCTGCTGGCCGCGCCGCCGGCCTTCGCCCAGGAAACGACGACAAAGAAAACCGACACCGTCAACCTCTTCGCCGCCGGCAAGCCGGCCTCGATCACGCTCGCGGTGACGAAGGCGAAGTGGGAGCGCCTGCAGCGCAACCCCTTCATCTTCACGGAGGCCTCGGTGCTCTACAACGGCAAGCGCATCGACGGCGCAGGGGTCCGCTACAAGGGCAACTCCACCTTCGGCGGCCGCGGCCCGCACAAATCCTTCAAGGTCAACCTGGGCTACTTCGGCGGCACGAAGAAGCTCCACGGCCAGTCGACCCTCAACCTCCACCACCCCTTCAAGGATCCCTCGCGTGTACGCGAGGTGGTCAGCTACGAGCTCTTCGCCGAGGCTGGCATCAAGGCTCCGCGGGCGACCCACGTGACGCTCACGCTGAGGGTGCCCGGCATCCACGACGACTTCAACCTTGGCGTCTACTCGCTCGTCGAGCAGGTCGACAAGAAATTCCTCGGCGCTCATTATCCTGACAACGACGGCGACCTCTTCAAGATCGAGGGCATGGGCGATCCGTTCGGAGAGAGCCGCCAGCGAAGGCGCGGCGGCCAACGTGAGCCCTACGAAGGCTTCATCAACAAGGAGGGCAGCGCCCGCGGCCCGGCGCTCTCCTACCTGCTCGATGCGGTGAGGCGCGGCAATGACAGCGATCTTCAAAAGCACCTCGACATGGAGGGCTTCCTGCGCTGGCTGGCGGCCAACCACATCCTCGCCAACCTCGACAGCTACACCGGCATGGGCCACAACGGCTACATCTACGCCTTCGAGAAGAACCGATTCACCTTCATCCCCTGGGACATGAACGAGGCCTTCGGCAAGTTCACCTACGGCCGGTCGCAGACCCAGATGGAGGGGCTTGATATCTTCAGGCCCTTCATTCGCAACAAGGCTCTCATCGACCGGGCCCTGGGAAAAAAAGCCTGGCGGGCTCTCTACATCGAGAACGTAAGGTCGCTGATGAAGGGCCCCTTCTCGGAAAAGAACACCGTCGCAAAAATCCAGGCGGCCAACAGGCGGATCGCCTCCGCGGTTCGGGCGGAACCGGAACCTGAGCACCCCCTCTCTGAATTTGACAGGTCGTTCGATACCGGGGGCAGCGGAGTCGCTGGTTTCGCAACCCGCCGGGCGAGATTCATCAACCGACAGCTTGCCGACAAGAAGGCTGTCGCCGGGTTTCTCGCCAGCGGCCCCGGGCGAGGCGAATCCTCCGATGAACGCAGGGAACCCGGAAGGGGGCGTCCGGCCTTCCCCTTCCCCCGTCGGGGGCGGCCCGATGATGGGCCCGAACGCCGCGATGACGACCGGCGGCCTGAACGCAGACCCTGAGACGGGGTTGCGCGCCGCTTGTCTTCACCGGAGCGATAGTCTATTCTCGGCTTTCCCCTGCAACTCAATTCAAGCCGGCGGCCGGAATGATTCTACTCATCGACAATTTTGACAGCTTTGTCTATAACCTCGCCCGCTACTTCGAGGAGCTTGGACAGGAATGCGAGGTCGTTCGCAACGATGCCATCTCCATAGAAGGCATCCGCGAGAAGGCTCCCGCCGCGCTGATACTCTCGCCCGGGCCCTGCGCCCCCGAGAACGCGGGAATCTGTATCGAGGCTGTCAGAGAGCTTGGTGGAGAGCTCCCCCTTCTCGGGGTCTGCCTGGGCCACCAGGCGATCGGAGCGGCCTATGGAGCGCGCATCGAGAGAGTGGATCCCTGCCATGGCAAGAGCTCTGAGATCCTCCACGATGGAGAGGGTCTGTTTGACGGCATCCCGAACCGGTTCTCCGCTGGACGCTACCATTCGCTCGCCGTCTGCGAAGAGGGTCTTCCAGCCGAGCTCGAGGTCTCCGCCCGTACCGACGATGGTCTCGTCATGGCGCTGCGACACAAGGTGAACAAGGTCTGTGGAATCCAGTTTCATCCGGAGAGCGTCCTCACAGAGCACGGGCATCCTCTCCTGGAGGGTTTCCTGCGCCTTGCCGGCATCGACGCGCTCCGGCCCGCCCGGGAGACCGCATGACCGGCGGCGAAGAACTCATTATCGAGGGCGTCGTCACCACCCTGGGGCCGCGCCATGAAGAGGGCCTGAAAGAAGACGTCAACATCTCGCCGATGGGACCGCTGGTCACCGAGCGGATGGACACCCTCCTGCTGAAGCCCTACACCTCCTCCAGGACCTACCGCAACCTCAAGCGCCATGGAGAGGGCGTCTTCCATATCACCGATGATGTGGAGCTGATCGCCAGGGCGACCATTGGCCAGGTCGAGACGCCCCTCAACGCGACGAGGGAGATCCAGGGACGCTATATCGAGGGCGCCTGCCGCTTCTATGAATTCCGCGTCGAGGAGCTGGACGACCGTGAAGAGCGAACCCGTATCCAGTGCCGGGTCGTCCACAGCGAGAAGCTTCGCGACCTGCTGGGGTTCAACCGGGCGCGCAACGCGGTGCTCGAGGCGGCGATTCTCGCCAGCCGCACCGCCTTCCTGCCGCCAGGGGACATCCTGCGGCAACTGGATGACCTCCAGGTCCTCGTCGATAAAACAGGCGCCGAACCGGAACAGCGAGCCTTCTCACTTTTGCGAGGCTATGTAGAGAAGGCTGGTGAGCGGCAAGCCGGCGGGGACGAGACCCGGTGAGCTCGTCAGACCGCAGCGTAACCATCGAGACTGGAAGCCGGCTTCACTTCGGACTCATCGACCCGGTGGGCGCCAGCGGCAGGCTCTACGCCGGCGCCGGCGTGATGGTCGATGCTCCCGGTATCCGCATGACCGCCCGGCTCGCCGAGGAAGCCGACCGGGTCACCGCAACGCAGGGAATGGAGAAGCGCCTCGGGGAGTTCATCCACCGGTACCGAGAGGCGACCGGCTGCCGGGCTCACTTCGACATCGAGCTCGCCGCCTGCCCCGCGGACCATCTCGGACTCGGGACAGGAACACAGCTTGGAATGGCCGTCTCGAGCGCCTGCTCGAGCCTGCTCGGCCTTGAAGGAGACCTCGAGACCATCGCCGGACGAACCGACCGCGGGCGGCGCTCCTCCATCGGCGTACACGGCTTCGAAAATGGCGGGTTCCTCGTTGATGACGGAAAGCTCGAGGAGGCGGGGCTCTCTCCCCTGCGCCATCGGATCGAGCTGCCCGAGGCCTGGCATTTCGTCCTCGTGATAGCCCCCGGGCACCGGGGCCTGAGCGGCCGACAGGAAGCCGAATGCTTTACAAAACTCGAGCCTGTCGCCGAGCGGACCGTGGCCCAGCTCGAAGCCCTGCTGGAAGAGGCACTGGTGCCGGCTGGCCGGAAAGGGGACTGGCCTGTTTTCTCCCGGGCTCTCCATGAATTCGGGCTCATCGCCGGCCAACCCTTCCAGGAAGCCCAGGGCGGAGCCTTCTCTACCGCCCTGGCGTCCCAGGCGGCGGAATATCTGCTTGAGGCGGGTGTCGAGGGCGTCGGCCAGAGCTCCTGGGGACCCACCCTCTACGCTCTCCTGCCCGGCCGACAGGAAGCTGAAACGGCCGCGGAAGAGCTCCGGAAACGATTCAGGCTGGACCGGGAAGAGGTCGTGATTACCCGCCCCCGCAGCCGCGGAGCCTCGGTCAAGATGGCGGACTGATCCGCCATCCGCCCGGTTGGTAAAGAAGCGCTCTTCAACAGGCGTAATCTGTCGTATCATTTGGTACTGAATGTGGAGCGTCCATAACGTTCAGAGAGACCTGGAGTGACATGCTGAATCCCGGAGAGTTCAAGAGAGGCCAGATCATCGATATCGATGGTCAGCCCTGCCTGATCGAAAAGATCGTCATGCAAACCCCGTCATCGCGCGGCGGAAACACCATCTGGAAGGTTCGCGCAAGGAACCTTCGAACCAAGCAGAAGGTCGACAAACCCTTCCGCAGCGGAGATACGGCAAGCGAGCCGGACTTCGAAAAACGATATGTACAGTTCCTCTACCGGGACACCAGAGACCTGCACTTCATGGACATGGACAGCTATGATCAGTTTGCTCTGCCGATCGATGGTTACAGTCAAGAGGCCGACTACCTGACCGACAACCTCGAGGGCATTCGCTCCCTCGTCCTGGAAGACGAGGTGATCGGGATCGAGCTGCCCCTGACGGTGGATATTGTCATCACCGAATGCGATCCCGCGGTGAAAGGGAACTCCGCGACCGCAAGACAGAAAAATGCCACCCTCGAGACCGGCCTGGTGATCCAGGTCCCCGAACATATATCCAGCGGGGAGAATGTTCGAGTCGACACGGTGAACGGAAAATTCATCGGCCGCGCGAAGGATTGACCGAGACTCAAGCCTCGCTCGAGTTGACGGCCGGAGCCGCCTCAAAGCTGCCCTCAACCGGCTCACGTCCGCTGAAACCCGATGTCAGCTCGTGCCAGTGATCAATGGTCTCTTCGCCCAGCTTCCAGCAGAGGTAGACAACCCGGTCTTCAAGACGCGCCGGAAAATCAACCAGCCCGATGTTGGGATCCTTGAGCTCCACGCCCAGGCTCGAGAGCTCCTCGACAAACCCGGCCCGCTCATCCGCAAGATCATGGAGGCGGTCCTGGAGCTCCTCGAGACGTTCGATGGCGGCCTCATCCTCGGCCTCCTGGCGAATCTCGAGATAGGCCTCCTTCATTCTCTCCGTCTTCTCGACGATGTCCCTGACAATCCTGGAGACCAGGGGGAGAGTGCTTCTCGCCTCCTCCAGCCCGAAGAGTTTCTGTTCCCTGCAGATCGTAGTCATCACCTAACGCTTATCCTCCAGGTATCGTTGCCGCGGCCATTCTCTCCCAGCAGAGCCTGACAATCAATAGCTGAGGGCTGGAGGCGGCGCGCCGCTTTCAAAACAGATCGGAAAACCCCTTGACCGCAGGGGTGAGCTCTTCTCCCCGCCTGGTAACCAGGTAGATGTACTGGCGCGGATAGTAGGCCTTGAGGCTCCTGATGTGCAGATCCTGGCGCACCGCATCGATGTTGAGATTATGAATGATGGAGATGCCGTAGCCGAGACTGACATAGTTGATGATCAGGTCAGTTGAACCCAGCTCCATAACGGCGGAAATCTTCAGCTTTTGATGCTCGAAGGGCCGATCGATGAGTCGACGGGTGTCGGTGTCCTGGGTATAGGACAGAAACGGGTATTCGGTTATGTCACTGAGCGCGATCTTGCGGCGATGGCTCAGCGGATGGTTGACCGGCGTGATCAGAATCATCTCACAAGGCGCCACCGGCCGAGCCTCGAGGTCATCGCGCAGAGGATCGATCAGGATGATACCAACATCGGTCCGCGCCTTGCCGACCGACTCGATAATCTCCGCGGTACGCATATTGTGAATGCTGATCTCTACCTTGGGGAAAAGGTTCCTGTATCTCCCAAGCAGGGGCGGAAGCATGTGGGTCGCCACGGACTGGTTGGTCGAAATCGTCAGGCTCGTGCCTTCATACTGCGCATGACCACTGAAGACCGCGTCGATCTCCTCCTCGGTCGTAAACAGCTTTTCAGCCATCTCATAGAGCACCTGCCCCTCCCTGGTGGGCGTGACGCCGCGCGGATGGCGCTCGAGCAATTGCAGCCCCATCTCCTGCTCCAGGTTCTTCACCTGGAGGCTTATGCTGGGTTGAGAGAGGCGTAAACGGCGCGCCGCGGCTGTGAAACCTCCCTGCTGTACAACCGTGTAGAAGCCCCGAAGGCGGTTCAGATCCATTTGAACCCTCCATCAGCTGCCATAGTTTAAAACTATGGATAAGCATAACATTTATTTATTAGATTTATATTCGTTTCTTCCTTATTTTCTTCTTCTGCCCGTTTCTTCTCCGTGACAAAACCACTCGCAGCGACAGAAAACCTTGAACCGCAGGCTCCTCAAGTCAAAGATCCACCGCGCCCGGGTAACCGGAGCCGACCTGGACTATACCGGTAGCGTAACGGTAGACGCCGATCTGCTGGATGCCGCCGACATCCTCGAGCACGAGGAGGTCCACATCTACAACCTCACCAATGGCTCGCGGCTGTCGACCTATGCGATCCCGGGCCCCGCGGGCTCAGGAACCATCTGTATCAATGGAGCGGCGGCGCACCTCTGCCGCGCAGACGACCTGGTCATCCTCGCCAGCTACGCCGAATATGATGAGAGCGAGCTCTGCGGCCATGAACCCACGCTCATCATGGTCGATGAAAAGAACCGGTTTCGACAGGAGGCAACCGCATGAGCCGCCTGCCCGAACCCGGCAACCCCCGCCCCGCGGGAGACAAGGTCACCTCGACGGGACTGAAGACCCGCAAGCTGACCGGCGAAAAAATCACCGCCCTGACCGCATTCGATTGCCTGGGAGCCTCGATTCTCGATGAGGCGGGAGTTGACCTGATCCTCATCGGAGACAGCCTCGCGAATACATCCCTGGGCTACGAAACCACGCTGCCGGTGTCGATGGAGGAGATGCTGTCAGCCGTCAGGGCCGTCAAGCGCGGCGCCAGCCGGGCCATGCTGGTCGCCGACATGCCCTTTGGCAGCTACCAGGTATGCATCGAAGACTCCCTCGCCAACGCCATCGAGTTTCTCAAGGCCGGGGCGGAGGCCGTCAAGCTCGAAGGCGGAGCCTCCCGAAGCCGGCTGGTGTCCGAGCTCTCCGGCAACGGGATCCCGGTCATGGGACACATCGGGCTCACCCCGCAGTCGGTCCACGCCATGGGCGGCTACAAGGTACAGGGGAAAATACGGGAAGATGCCCTGCGCCTGCTCGATGATGCTCTCGCCCTGGAGGCCGCGGGCGCCTTCTGCCTGGTGCTCGAGGGCATCCCCGCTCCGCTGGCCGCGCAGATCACCGGCGCCCTTGAAATACCGACGATCGGCATTGGAGCCGGGGCGGGATGCGATGGCCAGATCCTCGTTTTTTCCGATTTATTGGGCCTCAGCGCGGGACAAAAACCAAAATTTGTCCGCCAATATGCCGAGCTTCGCTCCCTGGCCATCAGGGCGATCGAGAGCTATTGCCAGGACGTTCGAGAAGGCGATTTCCCTTCTGCCAGCGAGACTTACGGAAAAAACCCGGAAAAACACACCGAGAAACCCGCCTGATTTTCCGCCGCCGGAAACGCCGGATCGCCCGCTACAGGGCCAACCCCTCCCGCCAATTTCCTTTGATTTTAACCACCCGATTGGACATGCTTGGCCCTCGATCTGAACTCGTTTCGAGGTTAATTGGTGGTCTCTATACAGGATGAAAACATCGTCTTTCTGGAGCTGACACTCCGAAAGATCCAGGACTCCGTCTTGTCGGCTGAGATCGTTCAGACCGGGCACAATGCCGCGGTACGCAAAGCGATTCACGCCTGGGCCGACCTGCGCGGCGCCTCGATTGAAGACCGGGTCAGAAGAGAGATCACGACCTATCACATCGAAAATCCCTCGACGGATTCCTTGAAGCCTTCCGAGCGGCTGCTCGGCAGGGTTCTCGATCACTACCTTGACCAGTATTGCCAGGCCGGGCAAAGTGTCTTTGGTGAACGCCTTGTTGTGGATGTAGCCATGGGACAGGTGTCGGGACCACACGGCATCACCGAACACCTGAATACAATCGCCTGACCGGCATCGGGCCGGACCGCCCTCCAGCCCGGATGAGTACAGCTCTAATTGAAAGCAGCAGGGGAATAAAAACATGAGTCGCTCTGAGCAGGACATGAAAGATCTCCTGCGCTCTCTCACCCTCGCCGCCGGCGCGCCCGGCGCTGAAGATGAGGTGCGCGCCCTGGTTCGCGAAAACCTCGGGGGAATCGGTGAGCTCTCCTACGACAGCCTTGGCAGCATCCTCTGCGAAAAATCCGGAGAGGCGGACTCCCCCAGGGTGATGATCGACGGGCACATGGATGAGGTCGGCTTCATGGTGCAGAGCATCACGAAGGAAGGAAGGATCAACTTCGTTCCGCTAGGAGGCTGGTGGGCCCATGTTCTCCTGAGCCAGAGGGTCGACATCGTCACCGCCGGCGGCAAGGTGCCGGGAGTCATCGGCTCGACCCCGCCGCATTTTCTCAGCGGAAAGAAACGCGAGCAGCTCCTCGGGCTCGAGGATATGTACATCGACATCGGCGCCGCCAGCGAAGAGGAAGTCTCCGGGATGGGTGTCCGGATCGGCGACACCATCGTCCCCCACGCCGAGTTTACCGAGCTGAAGGATCCCGACATCCTCAGCTCGAAAGCCTTCGACAACAGGGTCGGGATCGGGCTCATGATCGAGGCCCTGCTGGAATTCTCTTCGCGAGACCATCCCAATACGATCATCGGCGTCGGCGCCGCCCAGGAAGAGATCGGCTGCCGCGGGGCCGTGACCGCCTGCGAAAAGGCCGCCCCCGATGTGGGAATCGTCCTCGAGGGCACCCCGGCGGATGACATCCCAGGCTTCAACGAACCCCAGGCCATCCTCGGCAAGGGACCGCAGATCCGCTTCTACGACCCCACGGCGATCTCCAACAGGAGACTTGCCGAGCTCGTCGCCGCGATCGCTGAGAAGGCGGGCATCGAGATCCAGCTCGCGGTGCGGCGAAGCGGCGGAACCGATGCGAAGAGCATTCACCTGCACCGCGCCGGCGTACCCACGGTCGTGATCGGAGTCCCTGCAAGGTACATCCACAGCCACGTAAGCCTTATCAGCTGGCAGGACTACCTCAACACCGGCCGGCTCGTCCGCGAGCTGATCGCGGGGCTTGATTCCGCCGCGGTCGAGAGCCTCACCGACTTCAGCTGACCGCCTCTGCGCGCCGAAGAGCCGGGATCATTTGAAACCGGCGCCCCGGGTCAGCGTCTTGATCCTGCACAGGTACATGTCCGAGGTCAGGTAGAGAACGCTGCCGTCGTTGCCCCAGCCCACGTTGGCAATCCTCTCACCAGTGACGATACGGCCCAGCAGCTTTCCCTCCGGCGAGATCACCAGCACGCCGCCGGGACCCGTCGCGAAGACATTGCCCTTCGCATCGACCTTCAGCCCATCTCCTCCACCGCGGGAGATGTTCTCCTGCTTCGAAGAGTCGAAAAAGGCCCGGGGCGAACCCAGGCTCCCATCTTCTTTCACCGGAAAGGCCCTCCAGACGGGATCACGGCCATCGCTGTTGGCCACGTAGAGTGTCTTATGGTCCGGTGAAAAGGCGATCCCGTTCGGCCGGGAGATCTCCTTCGATTGCAGGGTGACCGTCCCATCCTTCCGCAGACGATAGACGCCGCAGAAATCGATCTCGCGCATCGGATCCTTCTCCCTCCGGGGCAGCCCGTAGATCGGATCGGTAAAGAAAATATCGCCGTTGCCGCGAATCGCCAGGTCGTTCGGGCTGTTGAAGCGCTTGCCGTTCCAGCGGTCGGCCAGGGTGACCTTGCCGCCCCCGGCGGTGAGCACGGAGATTCTCCGGTCGCCGTGTTCACAGGAGACCAGCCGGCCCTTCGCATCGAGCGCGAGCCCGTTGCTGCCGGGCTCGCGGCCGTAATCCGCCGCCCCCGTATAGCCGGAGGGCTTGAGGAAGAGCGATGAGCCGACGCCCTCCTGCCACTTGATGACCGAGTTGGGCGGAATATCCGAAAACAAAACGTAGCCGCCGAACTTGTTGCCCTTCTCCGGAACCCAGACCGGCCCCTCGGCCCAGTCAAACCCGCCGCAGAGAACCTCGATGACGGCATCCTTTGAGATCAACCCATCCAGGGTCGAATCGAAGCGATCGACGCGGCCGATCCTGGCGAAGTTGGTGGTGTTCTGAGACCAAACCATCGAGGGAAGGATGGCGACGAATAGCGCTGCGGCGGCCAGGGCTGTTTTCATAGGACTTCTTTCTTCCTTTGGTAAAGATCAGCCAACGACTATGCGGACTGAAAATGGCGTCTGTAGTGAACTTGCGCGATCATCTTGGAAAGAAAAATTGCAGGCCTCCTCGCCGAGGGGCTCCCCGGATCCTTCATCTATTGAAGAGAAGGTTCCAGGCCAGCCCCGGGCTCTCGACACGGAAGGAGATAATTCGTCTGTGCTCCACCTCGGTAACGTAGGCGGTGCGGCCATCCGGACCGCCGAAGCAGATGTTGCTCGGCTTCTTGCCCAGCACGTCGATCTCCGCAAGCACCTCTCCCGCCGGGGACAGCTTGACCACGGTCCCCTTGCCGTAGCGGGTAACGTAGAGGTTGCCATCGACATCGCAGCGCATGCCGTCAAAACCATGGTCCTCGAAGCTCTTGAAGAGCTTCTTGCCGGAAAGATTGCCTTCGGAATCGATGGCGAAGGACCAGATCTTGCGCTGAACGCTCTCGTTGACGTACAGGGTCCGGCCATCGGGGCTGAGATCGATCCCGTTCGTCGTCCCCATTCCCTCGCCGAGGCGGACCGTGCGGCCATCTACCGTGACCTTCCAGAGCTGGCCGGTCTTCGCAGACCAGTTCGGATCGCTGGCATAAAGCGTACCGTCAGAGCTGATCGCAAGGTCATTGGGCTGGTTCATCATCGAGTTGGACGCAAAAACAACCGGCTTCGAGGTCCCGTGAGCGACCCTGAACACCTGGTGATTGACGTAGTCGGCAATATACATATTGCCGGAGCGGTCGAAGCGGATTCCATTGCCGACACTGTCAGCCGGCAGCTTGAGAAAGACCTCTCCTTTTCCCGAAGGGGAAATTCGGCCGATCGTACCCTGCTCGGTAAAGTTAACGGCATAGATGGATCCATCCGGGCCGCAAGCCGGCCCCTCGATCCCGGGGGTGAACTCGTCCGCTCTCGTCAACGCGCGAGCCGTGTAGAGCGGCGTAGAGCAGCCCGCCAGAAGAAGAATACACAGCAGCAAACCGGCTGAACGAACCATTCCGTGATCTCCATGGCATAGAAGGAAAAAACCCCGGCACGCGGCCCGCCCGGCGCGAACCCGTCCCATGCGCGAAATTGTACGCCATCAGACAGCCGCGGAACAGGCCGGGAGAGAACGGTACGGTTCTTGACATCCGGGCAGGCCTGCAAATAGCATCCGGGTTCGGTTTCTTCCGCGGAGAGTTCCTTCGCGAGACCGCAGCCAAACACCCTGCAAGGAGACAAGCTCATGAAGTTTAACACCAGGATCATCACGGCCTCGCTGGCCGGCGCCATCCTCACCTTTGGCCTCGCCGGCACCGCCGGCGCCGACTCCAAGCCGAAATACACCATCAAGCAGATCATGAAAGATGGCCTCAAGGGGGGGCTGGCTAAAAAGGTCATCGAGGGCAAGGCTACCAGCCAGGAAAAGATCCAGCTGCTTGATTACACTATCGCCCTCTACGAGACCAAGCCCAAGAAGGGCGACCCGGCCGGCTGGACGAAACTCACCGGCGATCTTGTCGCCGCGGCCGCCAAGGTGGCAATCGATCCCAAAGCCGGCACCGCGGCTCTCGGCAAGGCAGTCAACTGCAAGGCCTGTCACAATAAGCACAAATACGACAAGCCCAAGTAAACACATCCAAACCACTGATCCGGGCCTGCCCCGGCTTTTTACTACTGAAGGAAAGTGACATATTCATGATGCGGTTCCCCCGATCGAAGCTCAGCCTCCAGGCCCTCGTGATCCTGTTGGGCATCTCAGCTGTTTCTGAAGCGGCCGAGAAGCGCCCGAACATTCTCTTCATCTTCACCGATGACCACGCCCCCCACGCCATTGGCGCCTACGGCTCGAAGATCAACAAGACGCCCAATATGGACAGGCTCGCTCGCGAGGGAATGATCTTCCACAACAGCTTCTGCACCAACTCGATCTGCGGACCGAGCCGAGCCGTGATCCTGACCGGCAAGCACAGCCATCTCAATGGCTTCATGACCAATGGCAACACCTTTGATGGCTCCCAGCAGACCTTTCCCAAGCTGATGCGCAAGGCCGGCTACCAGACCGCCATG
>CAJWMA010000006.1 GCA_913042995.1 uncultured bacterium
CGAATTCCGGCTCGCTCATGATTGGCGACAAGGGAATGATGTACTCGCCGAATGACTACGGCAGCGGCTGGACGCTCTTCCCCGAGGAGTTCAAAAAAGGGTACAAGGAGCCGACTCCCTGGATTCCCCGCTCCCCGGGCCACGCCCAGGAATGGATCAATGCCTGCAAGGGCGGCCCGGCGGCGATGTCGAACTTCGACTACGCCGCCCTGCTCACCGAGACGATCCTGCTTGGCAACCTGGCCATGAAGGTCGACGGCAAGATCGAGTGGGACGGTCCCAACCTCAAGTCGCCGAATTCGCCCGAGGCGAACAAGTTCGTCCACTACGAGTACCGCAAGGGCTACGAGCTCTAGGGAGACCGGCAGGTCACCTGGAGTTGTAACCGGGCCCGTCTCCTGCTGGAGACGGGCCCGGTTTTTTCTGAACTCCCCCATCCCCCAAGGAGAATCCCTGTGAGCCAGTTCGCCACCCTCGACTGGGCCATCGTGATCCTCTACCTCCTGGGCTCAGCCGCCATCGGTATCTGGAGCCGGCGCTACGTCAAGAATATGAGCGACTTCGTGGTGGCTGGCCGGTCGCTGAAATCGCACCTCGGGATCGCCACCATGATCGGCACCGAGCTCGGGCTGGTGACGGTGATGTTCGCCGCCCAGAAGGGCTTCACCGGCGGCTTCGCGGCTTTTCACATTGCCCTCAGCGCCGGTGTCGTCTGCCTGGTGGTCGGCTGGAGCGGATTCATCGTCGTACCTCTTCGCAGGATGGGAGTCATGACCATCCCCGAGTTCTACGAGAGGCGCTTCGGACGCGGTGTGCGCATCCTCGGAGGTCTCATCCTGGCACTGTCGGGGATCCTCAACATGGGAATGTTCCTCAAGGCCGGCTCGATCTTCGTTGTCGAAGTTACCGGGCTCGAGGGAACCACCATCAAGTGGGTCATGACCGCCCTGCTTGGACTCGTGCTCTTCTACACGATTCTCGGCGGCATGTTCTCCATCGTGCTGACCGACTACGTGCAGTTCGTGGTGCTCTCCTTCGGCCTCATCGTCACCACCCTCTTCGCCATCCAGGAGCTTGGCTGGCAGAACATCGTCAATGGGGTGGAGAAGCTCAAGGGCGCCGGTGGCTTTGACCCGATCGCCAGCGAGGCATTCGGTCTGGACTACGTAGTCTGGATGATCTTCCTCGGATTGGTGTCCTGCGCGATCTGGCAGACCGCGGTGATGAGAGCCTGCTCGGCGCGAAGCGTCGAGGACGTCAAGCGGATCTACGCCTGGAGCTCGATCGGCTTCCTGGTCCGCTTCCTGGTGCCCAACTTTCTCGGCCTCTGCGCGCTGGTTTACTTCGCCGATCACGCGGAGCTCTTTCCCGAGGGCCTCGAAGGTGAAGGCGGCAGCGGCCTCCAGGCCATGCCCCGGTTCCTCGGCCACCTGCTGCCAAGCGGCCTGCTCGGACTGGTGGCGGCCGGAATGCTGGCCGCCTTCATGTCCACTCATGACAGCTACCTGCTGTGTTGGAGCTCTGTGCTCACCCAGGATGTCATCGCGCCGCTTGGGGGCGACCGCATGTCAAACCGCAGCCGCCTGAACCTGACACGCCTGCTGATCTTCGCCATCGGCATCTTCCTGCTCATCTGGAGCCTCTGGTACGAACTCCGCCAGGACCTCTGGGACTACATGGCCATCACGGGCGCCATCTACTTTACCGGCGCCTTCGCCCTGCTGGTGGCGGGTCTCTACTGGAAAAAAGCGAGCCGGGTCGGCGCCTACCTTGCCCTCGTGGTCGGACTTTCAGCTGTGCTGGGCCTCAAGCCCATCCAGGAGACCGTCCAGAAAATCCTGGGTGTCGGGCTCGAGTGGGATGGTGAAATCATAGGCATCTCAACCGTCGCGGCCAGCTCGTTGGTGATGGTCCTCGGCTCGCTGGCCTTCCCGGACCGTCGGGGGCCGGAGCCCTGCGATGAAACCGCCAAGAGGGAGGTGACGACATGATAGAATCCTGGGCAACCTTCTGGGGCTGGACCCTTGGCGCCAGCCTCGTGATCTTCGCGGTGATCTCTGTGGTCGTCACCATCGGCGGATTCCGCGACATCCGGGCCCTGCTGGCTAAAGCCTCCGACAACGAAGAAAACGGCCCCGAAGGTGACGAAGAATGAACCGGCTCTTCACAACGGCCGCCGCCCTCGCCCTGCTGCTGGCTGTCCGCCCCGCCGAAGGAGAAACACTCGATGGCAAGCTTCACCATCTGCGCTCCGGCAAGACCCGTGAATGGAGCGCGTTCCCCGTCAGCGCCGAAGGTGACCGGCTCGAGCTGAGCTTCCAGGCGGCGAAGAATGCCGCCGCCGTGACGCTGGTGCTGCGCCAGCGTGACGTCAAGATGGCGTGGAGGGTGGAGCTCAACAGGAAACGCCTCGGCCAGTTGGCTCGCGATGAGAACGACCAGCTCATTCGATTTACGGTTCCGCCCGGAGCGCTCCAGGACGGCGCCAACCAGCTGCGGATCACCCCCTCGGCTCAACACGGCGATGACATGCTCGTTGGCGAGATCCGTCTCGAACCGCGCGCTCCAGCCGTCTTCCTCCACGAGGCCAAAGTCCATATCCGGGTGCTTGATTCCGACAGCGGCAAACCGCTGCCCTGCAGGTTGACCATAGCGGCCGACTCAGGCGCCCTGGCGCTCGTCGGCGCTGAATCGAACGAACGCCTGGCCGTACGCACGGGCGTGATCTACACAGCCGACGGCGAGGCGGGCTTCGGACTCGAAAGCGGCGAATACACCATCTGGGCCGGACGGGGCTTCGAGTACGGAATCGACAAGACCATCATCAAGGTCAAGCCCGGCGACCGGGTGAGCCGCACCCTGAAGATTCGCCGCGAGGTGCCGACGCCCGGGCTGGTAAGCTGCGACACCCACATCCACACCGTGACCCACTCCGGCCACGGCGACTGCGATATGCCCGAGCGCATGATCACCATCGCCGGCGAGGGTCTCGAACTTCCCATCGCCACCGACCACAACAAACACATCGACTACGTGCCCACGGCGCGCAAGCTTGGCCTCCTGCGTTATTTCACACCGGTCATCGGTAACGAGGTCACCACCCGCCATGGTCACTTCAACGTCTTTCCGATCGCGGCGGGCGTCAAGCCCCCGGACCACACTCCGGAGGACTGGAAAACGATCTTCGAGAACATCCGCGGCGCCGGCGGGGGGAAGCCCCAGGTGGTGATCCTCAACCATCCACGCGATGTCCATGGCGGCTACCGGCCGCTGGGTCCCCTGCACCACAACGAAGCGGCCGGACAAAACATCGACGGGGAGCGACTCGAGGCCAACGCCATCGAGGTCATCAACTCCGCCGCGCTTCACTCCGACCCGCTGCGGATCTTTCGCGACTGGATGGCCATGCTGAACAGCGGCATGCGGCTCACCCCGATCGGCTCGAGCGACTCGCATGAGGTCTCAACCAAGATCGTCGGACAGGGGAGAACCTACATCTCCTGCGCTGACGGCAACCCGGGAAAGATTGACGTGGAGGGCGCCGTGAAGGCGCTGCTGGCTGGCAGGGTCTCGGTCTGCCTGGGACTGCTCGCCACCATTACCGTAGATGGCCAACACGGCCCCGGCGACCTGGCCCCGGCAAACGATGAGCTCCGTGTAGAGCTCGAGGTTCTTGGTCCCTCGTGGTCCCGGCCAGGCAAGGTCCGGCTCTTCAGCAACGGGCTGGTGATTCGCGAGGCGGACATCCCCGTGGCCGCGGCCCGACGCCCGGGCAGCAAATGGAAGAAAACCTGGGTCATACCCAGGCCGCTCCACGACGTCCACCTTGTCGCCGCCGTCACCGGAAAGAGTGACGCCTTTCCCTTTCATCCGATCGCCAAGACCTACCAGCCTGTTACGCCGGATTGGCGGCCGTATATTTTCGGCTCCACCGGCGCCGTCTGGATCGACGGCGATGGCGATGGCAAGCCGACCAGCGCGCGACGCCATGCGGCGCGGATCGCCGACAGCGTCGAAGACTCTCTCTCCGCTGTTGTCGACAAGCTCGCCGTCTGCGACGAGGCGGTCTCCACCCAGGCGGCCGCCGAGCTGGAGGCCCGGGGGGTCGACATCGACAGTGACAAGGCCCGCCGCCGCATAGCAGGCGGCTCCAGGGCCGCCAGGCGGGGCTTCAAGGCCTACCTGGACGCGAAGGCCAACTCGAAAGCCGCCGTCGAAGCCGCCTCGCGGAAATAAACGCTCCCCTCAAGGGGCGCAGGCGTCCTCGCAGCCCGGAATCGGTACGCATTCGGTACCCAGCACCGGCGGCGCGCCTCCCTGGTAGAGGAAGTTGAGCACGTAGATCGCGTCCGCCATGTGGATCGTTCCACCGCCATCGCTGTCGAGAAGCGCGCGGTTGCCTTCATCTGCTGCCGAACCATCCCCGCAGGGCAGCTCAGCCGGGGCGCCCTGGAAGAGATAGGTCAGGACCGAGACCGCATCGGAGAGATTCAGCTGGCCATCCTGGTTGACGTCGCCGGGCATCTGCAATCCTCCGCCGGGCTCGACCTCTCCATCGTCCGCGGCGCCCGGCGTCCCCAGGCGTCTCGAGCTCGCTCTCCAGCTCGCCTCTTCACCCCAGCCCTCCAGCGGCAGGCTCGTATCACGGATCACCAATGAGTAGCCTTCGCCATCGGTCTGCGGGTGCCAGGTGTCGCTGTAGGAAAAGTTGTGGATCGGAACCTCCAGCTCGCCGAGGAATTCAATCGTCTCGGTTCTGTCGCTGAAGCTGCCGGAGAAGTCTCCCAGGACCGTGATCCCCTCGGTGCCGTAGCGCGCGGTGAAGGCCTCGAGATCTCCGACGAGAACGCCATACTCGCCCGCGCCGAGCACCTGGCCCTCCTCGAACTCGAAGCGTACCCCCCGGCTGAATTTCATGCCCGCCAGGTCGAGAGGTTCCGTCCCGATATTCTGAAACTCGATGAATTCCATATTCGTGGCGCTGAAATTGTCTTCCGGGTCTTCCGCGAGGGTCGGATCGGGCGGGTGATACATCAGCTCGGTGATGCGCAGGGTCGGGATGCCGGTAACGAAAACCGCGCTGCGGGGCAGACTCCAGAACTCCGGCCCGCTCCGAACCCGGGCGGTTACCTGGGTATTCTCGGACAAGACGATCGGGGCCTCGTAGAGAAGGGCCGCCTCCCCCAGCACCGCCCGCGGCCCCTTCGGGTCGCTGCCATCGAGCGTGTAGTAGATCTGCCCTTCATCCCCCGAGGTGATCGACAATTCGAAACCCGGGTCGATGAAGCCTCCGTTGGAGCTGAACTCGGGTCTTGTCGGCAGGCCGATCAGCTGCCCATCCATCCAGGCGACCCGGTTCTCGAGCCAGTTGCTCATCCAGCTGATCTCGTCCTCCCAGGTCGGGGCGATGTAGAAGTTCGGCCAGACATAGCTGCCAAGAATGTTCCATCTCTGGAAATTGCGCTCCTGCGACTCGCGCAGCTTCCCGGCCCACTGGTCGACCGTCCCGAGCAGGTAGTCGAGGCTGAACAGCTCGCCCCTGAGCTGGCGCCAGCGCTCACTGTACATGGCCCGGAAGCCCCGGGTGTCCTGGAAGAGCCTGGCATACCAGGGATAATCACCGGCGCCCAGCTGCGGATAGTACCAGCCAACCGGGTTGCCCCCATTGAGATAGTTGGCGTTGCCGAGGGAGAGATTGTAATCCCAGATGGGGCCCATCCTGAGCCTGCCGCCGCGCGGCTTGTACATGAAGGTGCTCAATCGGTAGCCGTCGATGTTCTTGGCTATCTCAACCATGATGTGATGGTCGATAAAAGACATCACGTCGATGTGGGCGGCGTACCCGGCCTCAGGATCAGTAAAGTTGGCCCCGTAAAGAGCGGCCTCAAAGGCGTTGAGATAATTGCGGATGTAGGTGCGCTGCGCCGGGCGGATGAGCCTCTCCTTGGGATAGAAATAGGCCAGCCTCTGCCCTCGGCTGGTGGTCAGGCCTGTATCACCGGGGTCGAGACGATCCTTCTTGAGAATATAGCCGCCGGTAACCTCGGGAGCGCTCTCGTCACCCGGCAGGAGCCTCTCGATGTCAACCCGGTCACCATCTCTCTTGATCTTCTCCATGAAGACATACACGCCCATGTACTCCGCCGGCGAAGAGCCGATGCGGGTGTTGCGGCGGGTGTTCATATAGACCTCGACAAACTTGGTCCGCACCGCGTATTGCCCGATGTGGTTGCTCCACTGATAGCAGAGAACGTTTCGCATGAGCGATTTGTCGGAATAGGGCGCGTGGAGAATCCAGTCGGACTCCGCGGGCATCCCCAGGACCGAGACATCCAGATCTTCGTTCGCTTCATCCCAGGTCTCGAAGGCGTACTGCTTCTTGGGGAAGCCCGTCGAACTCGAGCCCCTCACCTTCATGCCCGCCCTGCCGACATAGTCCGGCTCTCCGGTAATGCTCGCTCGTCCATCCTCACCAACATCGATGAACTGGCAGAAAACCTGGGTATAGCTGCCCTCCCCGATTCCCCGGCCGAAGGTGTCGATCAGGACGATCGGCAGGTTCGAGGTGAAGGCCTGCACCGAGTCCGAGAGCATCAGGTAGCTCCTGGAGACCGACTCCCCGGGAAGTGAACCCTCGACCCAGACCCTGGCGGTGAGCGTGGCCGCGGCTGTGACCGCGACGGGGCCGGCATAGACTTCAGAGCCCGCATCGGGAATCGTCCCATCAAGGGTATAGCGGATCACGGCCCCCTCGCCCTCGGTGGCCAGCTCAACCATCAGGTTGCCGCCATACGCGCCGGAGTCATGAGAGAAGGTCGGGTCCGGGCTGACCGAATCCACCCCCTGGCGATTCGGACCGCCCGGGGTCGGCTCGACGAAATACTGGCGCACCTCGGCGTTCACCGGGCCGAGATCGATCAATTCCAGGGTCGGGTTGACCAGGAAATCATTGCTCGTGGTGGAAACGTTGAGACCCTGGATCGCGAGCACGTTAACACCATCGCGCAGCAGCGCGGTGTGTTCGGAGAGATCAAACTCCTCAAACTCCAGGGCCCGGGTGTCCGGATTGCTGGTGTCGGCCTCGGAATCCCAGGCCAGCTCGGCGGGCGGCGGGCCGTTGGCATCAACAATTCTCTCTCCATTGAGAAAGAGAACGAAACCATCATCGTATTGCATGCCGAGCACCATGGAGTCGATCGCCGAGCTGTCAGCGACATTGAAGGTCGAACGAATGTAGATCGAGCCGTTCACGCGGTACATGGCCTCCTCGACATCGGTCCCTATCATCGGGGCAAAGCTCCTGGCGGAGTTGGGGGACCGTTCGAGACCGACGCCGAAGGTGCCCTCGCGCCAGGAAGAGTCATCAAATCCCGGAGCGACCCAGTCGAGACCGGTGGCCGCATCCGCGGGGACATGGACCCGCACAGCGGTTTCCGAATCGACAACCTGGGTAAATTCCGAGTCTGTCGCCAGCCCCCAGGAAACATCGGACACCTGCCGCGGATATTGAGGCGCGAAAGCCGCGACAACATTCGACCCATCGGGCGTGATCAGCGCCAGCAGCTCTCCCTGTCTCTCAAGCTTGAAGTTGGTATGAAGCGGCGAGTTCGGCAGCCGGCGATCCTTGTCTGAGGCGAAAACCAGGAGATAGCGCCGGGGGCCGAGGGTCACCTCGGGAAACTCCCACTTCGTAAGATCCTCGAGATCGTCGGTCAGCTTGTAGCCGGAAAGATTGATCGCCGTGTCGCTGTTGTTGTAGAGCTCGATCCAATCGCTGTACTCGCCATCCTCATCCTGTAGACCAGAACGGTTCAGCGAAAGAATCTCGGTAATCACCAGTCCTTCCTGCCCGTAGGCGGGAACAGAGGCCAGCAGAACCAGCCCTGCCAGCAAACAGCATCGGCCTAGATGTCGCATTTTCTCGTCTTCTCCGCTCAGCATGACAACCCAGTAATAAGCTGAATCTACGGCTTGCCGGCAACAGGCAGGCTGCGCCTGACCGGTTCGGCTCGGTAACTCTCAGACCCCCTCAACCCGACTCAATAATATCCTTCAGGACCGGCGGCTCAAAGTCCCAATTCTTTCCCCCATAAAAGGTTGAAGCCCTTCCGCTGCGACTGAAGCAGGGCCTTTCTGACAACAATCTTGTCATTATGATAGAATCCGCCTCTGTGCAGATCTCAGGTGCTGTATTCACCCCGGAAAATTGATGAAGCTGCTTGGTAAGGACCGTCGCTACCGGATTCTTGAAACCCTTGGTAAGGGCGGCAGCGGAGCCGTCTACAGGGCCTTTGATTCAGTAGAGAAGAGAGAGGTCGCGATCAAGGTGCTGAGCGCGGAGCTCTCCGCCTCGCAATCATCCCTGGCCAGCGAGGAATTCCGCCTCCTTGCCTCCCACACACACGCCAACCTGGTCCAGGTCTACGACTACGGCACCACGACCGATGGCCTGCGTTACTTCACCATGGAGCTGCTTGAAGGTGAGGATCTCCTCGGCTACCTGGGCCGCACCCTGCCCGCACCAGCTGAACGAGCGGCGGCTCCGCACCTGGCCGACCTGCTCGACCAGGTGCTCGCGGCCCTCGATTACATCCACTCCAGGGGCCTTGTACACCAGGATCTGAAACCGCAGAACATCCTGGTCTCGGAGCAGGAGGGAGCGGCCCGGGTGAAGCTGATTGATTTCGGGCTTGCCAGGGCGGCTGGAACTGAGAGCCAGGAGCTCTCGGGGACGATCGAATACCTGGCTCCGGAGCTCATCAAGGGAGAGCCCCCCACCGCCCGAAGCGACCTCTACTCACTCGGCATCCTTCTCCATGAAATCTTCCTGGGCCAGCCCCCCTTCCACGGCAGAAAGATGGAGGAGCTCATCAAGGGGCATCTCGAGGGCGGCGGCGTGGACCCCGGCTCTCTTCCGCGAGAATACCGCGAGCTGACCATGCGGCTCCTGGAAAAAGACCCCGCGGATCGGCCGCGTGCGGCGGAAGAGGTTCGCCGGGAGCTGCCTGGCGCGCGCGAACGAACGCCGCATTCCCTGCCAGCCTTCTCGCCGGTTTTCGTCGGCCGCGAGGCGACCCTCTCAAAGCTTCTCGCACGCATCGCCGCTGAACCGGACGGCGGCCCCGGCGGTGCGCTGCTTCTCGGACCCACCGGGATGGGAAAATCCCGGCTGCTGCGCGAGCTCCAGGTTCGAACGCAGGTGAGCGAAATTCCGATCTACCTGGAAGCCTGCAGAGAGGAAGATCATCCCGGAGCGCTCCTCCAGCGTCTGCTCGGGCGCATCGCGGCCGAAAACGATGGCGAACACGGGCTCGTTGCAAGACTTGATGAATGCCTTGATAACCTGCTCCAGGATGACTCTGCGGGCGCCTCCATCGAGAGCTTCCACTTCAAGGTAACCAACCTCCTGGTGGAGCTCGCCGGGGGCGAAGCCTGCGCCATCGCCATCGATGACCTCCAATGGGCCGACAGCCTGAGCCTGAACACCCTTGCCCACCTCGCGCGCCGCGCGGCGGGAGCGGGGACGCCTCCAGGGCTCTTTCTTGCCTGCAGGCTCGATGGGGAAGAGGACCTTGGCTTTACCCGCAACCTCGAGGAGCTCTTCGATATTCCCGAGTCCCTCGAACGAATCACCCTCGAGGGCCTGGAGCCCGGTGACCTGTCCACCTACATGGAGAGGCTGCTGGGCCACGCGGAGGGACTCCCAGAGGGGCTGCGGGAGCCGCTGCAGAGGGACACAGGCGGCAATCCTTTCTATATCGAAGAATACCTCCGATTGCTCGGGGACCTCGGCGCCTTCGAACGCAAGGGCTCTACCTGGACCCTCAAGGCGGATGTCTCCATCCCCATACCCGGCTCGCTCGAAGACGCCGCGCGCAGGCGCCTGGAAAACGTCGGTGGGCGGCGACGCGCCGTCCTCGAGGCCGCCGCTGTCCTGTCCAGACCCTTCAGCATCGAAGAGCTGCGCGGACTGCTGGCGCTCATCGATGGGGAGAAGCCATCCCCCAAGGGAAAGCTGCGCGAGGCCCTCGATGGCGTTGTCCTTGACCAGCTCCTCAGGCGCGAGGGAAGCCTCTACTCCTTCGCGCACGCGGCGCTCGAACAGGCCGCCTATGCGGGCCTTGAAGAGAAGGCCCGCCGGAGCCTGCATGGGCAGGCCGCCGCCTGGCTGCTGCAGGAGAGCGGCCCGGAAAAGGAGCCGCCGCTTGAAGAGCTCGCGCGCCACCTCTTCTTCTCCGACCATCCGGAGCGCGCAAGGGAGAGCCTTGAGCGCGCGGGGCGACAGGCCCTTCGCCAGGGCGGCCTCCGCGAAGCCTCCACCTGTCTCGGCCGGGCCATCCAGGTCAGCAGGGAGCCCGAAGATCTCTTCTCCTCCTGCCTGCTGCGCGAGGAGGTCTGGGGCAGGCTTGGCCGCAAAGAAGAACAGCTCGAGGACATCGGACGGCTGCGCGAGCTGGCCGATGAGCTTGGCGACGAGACCAACCGAGGCGAGGTCACCCTGCGAGAGGCTCTCTATCTCGACTCCGTGGGGAAGAAGCGGGAGGGGCTTGCGAAGCTCGATGAGATGCTCGAAACGGGAACCGCCGAGGGTTCTCTCCGAGCACGGCTCCTGAATCGCCGGGGAATGTTTCTCCTGTTTCTCTCGGAATTCGCCGAGGCGGAGAGCTCGCTGCGCGCGGCCCTCCAGGTCGCCGGGGAGCTCGAAGACCAGGAGCTGCGGGCGGAATGTCTCCAACTGCTGGGCTCCGGACACTACCTCCAGGGCATCTACGATGAGGCTCTCGCGGAAATGGATGGAGCGCTGGCGATCAGGCGGGAGCTTGGAGACAACCAGAGAGCGGGCGCCCTGGAATCGAACATAGGGCTCATACGCCTCGACCGCGGCGAACTGGAAGTGGCCGAAGAACACTTCAAGGGCTCGCTGAAGACCTTTCGCCGGATCGGCCTGCGCAGCGCCGAGGCCGGCAACCTCGTGAACCTGGGGCTGGTATATACCGAGATGGGACGGCTGGAGCGCGCCCTCGACTTCATCAGCGAGGCCCTGCAGATCCGGCGAGAGCTCGCCCATCGCCAGGGCATCGGCACCGACCTGGGCAATCTCGGGGCGGTGTGGATGCGCATAGGGAAATACGAAAAGGCCATACCGCTGCTGAAGCAGGCCATCGAGATCGCCGAGGAGGTCGAAAATCTCCCCTCGCTGGCGATCAACGAGAGCCGCCTGGCGACCATCCTCATCCACAAGGGGGAGGGGGAGGCGGCGGCCCGGGGACTCGAGCGAGCAAGGGCAGCGGCGGCGGATGGCGGCGGCAGCCGCCAGCGTCTCGAGATCCTCCTGGCTGGCGCGCGCCTCCAGCTCCACCAGGGGGCGCCGGCCGAGGCTGTCGGCGAGTTGGACCGGGCGCTCGAGGTGGCCTCCAAGGCGGGAGCCGGCAATTCGGTGATCGAGTGCCTGGGCCTGCGCGCCGAGGCTCTCATCGATAGCAACTCCCTGGAGGAGGCCGACAAGGTCTCCCTCGAAGCTGTCCGCCTGCTTGAAGAACACCCCGGCTGGCTCGATTGCTCCCAGGAGGTCTGGTTTACCCGTCACCGGGCGCTCACCGCTCTCCATTCAAGCGGACTGAAATCCGGCGACCCGGACGCCGCCCTCAGAAGGGCCTACATCCTCCTGCGGGAAAAGGCCGACGCCTTTGAAGACCCGGACCTGCGAAGCGCCTTTATCGAGAGCCTGCCCCGCCACCGGGAGATCGACCGCGCCCATGCGGAACTCCTGACGAGAAGGCGGGAAGAGGCCGGAACCCGGGAGCGCTCCTTCTACGAGATCGCCAAGAGCCTGCACTCGATCGTCGATCTCGACCCGCTGCTAGACCACCTCCTTGAGCTGGCGATCGAGACCACCCGGGCAGGGAAGGGTCTCATCCTCCTGCGCGACCGGGAGCAGTCCCTGACAATCAGGGCGGTCCGCGGAATGCAGCGGGAATCGGTAACTGACGCCACGGAAATCTGCCAGAGCGTAATCGAGGACGTAACCGTAGGCGGGGCGCCGGTGCTGGCCGTCGATGCGAGCTCTGACGAGCGCTTCCGGCAACGCGAAAGCATCATCTCTTTTAAGATCCAGACGCTGATGTGCGTCCCCCTCAGCGTCCGCAACGAGGTCCTCGGGGCCGTCTACGTTGATGGCCGGGGCACCGACAGCTTCTCCACCGAAGATCTCGACTTCCTGGTTTCTTTCGCCCAGTTGGCGGCCATAGCCATCGATAACGCCAACCTGATGAAGAGCCTCAAGCAGGAGAACCTCTACCTGCGTAAGGAGGTTGAGACCCGCTACCAGTTCCAGAACCTGGTCTGCAACTCCGAGGTGATGCAGCAGCTCGCCCATCTCCTGGAGAAGGTCTCCCGCTCCGATGTCAGCATCCTGGTTACAGGCGAGACCGGAACCGGCAAGAGCATGGTCGCCCGGGCGGTCCATTACGCCAGCCAGCGCAGCTCGAAGCCTTTCGTCACGGTCGATTGCGGAGCCCTGCCGGAAAACCTCCTGGAGAGCGAACTGTTCGGCCATCTCAAGGGCGCCTTCTCGGGCGCCGTCCACGACAGGACCGGGCTCATTGAAGAGGCCGATGGCGGGACCCTCTTCCTCGACGAAGTGACCAACACCTCGCTCGAGCTGCAGGCCAAGCTGCTGCGGGTGCTGCAGGAGGGCGAGATTCGCAAGGTCGGCGAAAACAAGCCGCGGAAGGTCGATGTACGGATCCTGGCGGCGACCAACACCCCGATCCGGGAAGCTGTCGAGGAGGGAATTTTTCGCGAAGATCTCTTCTACCGCCTGAACGTCGTACCCGTAGAGATGCCCGCGCTGCGCGAACGCAGAGAGGACATCTCGGCGCTCACCATGATCTTTCTCGAACTCGCCTGCGAGCGCTCCGGACGAAAAATGACCGGCTTTACCGAGGAGGCCATGAACCTGCTGGAGGCCGCCCCCTGGCGGGGCAATGTCCGTGAGCTCGAGAATTCGATCGAGAAGCTGGTGATCCTGGCCGAGGCGGAGCGCATCGATGGAGATACGCTGCGCGCGATCCTGCCGGGACTCTCAGGCGCGGAGAGCCCCGCGAGGCTTCCAGCGGCGGCGGCCCCAGCCGCCGCATCGCCGGAAGCGGAGCTGGCCAGGTTGGAAGATTTCGATCGACACTGGCAGGAGGCTGAGCGGCTCTACCTGCTCGCCCTGGTTGAGAAGGCGGCGTGGAACCTCTCAGCGGCCGGGCGAATCGCAGGGGTCCGTAACCGCAACACCCTCATCTCCCGGCTCAAGAAACACGGCATTCGAAGACCCGGCAAAGACAAATGACCCGACAGGAAGACGAAGACATCCTCCGGCAGCAGCGCGGCATCATGGAGGAGCTTGGGATGACCGCGTCCCGCAGACACATCTTTCTCTGCTGTGACCAGACCAAACCCAAATGCTGCGGACGCGAGGAATCGATGGAGGCGTGGGACCATCTCAAGCGGCGGCTGAAGGAGCTGGGACTCTCCGAGCAAGGCGGAATCCAGCGAACCAAGGCGAACTGCCTGCGGGTCTGCTACGAAGGACCGATCGCGGTCGTCTACCCCGAAGGAGCCTGGTATTCGCGCTGCGGACCGGAAAACCTCGACCGGATCATCGAGGAGCACCTGCTGGGCGGGAAGGTGGTTGAAGAGCTCCTGATCGGGATCCACCCCCCCGGCGCAAGCTGACACGCATCAGAGGTTGCTCTTCCAGAAACCGAGCATCTTCCTGTAGAGATGGCGGCGGGCGTGATCGTCTCGAATGCCGTGCTTACGCCCGGGATAGAGCATCATCTCGAACTGGATGCCGGCCCGGATCAGCTCATTCACGAAATGCAGGGTGTTCTGCGGATGAACGTTGTCATCGTGGGTGCCGTGAACGATCAGCAGGTTTCCTCGCAACTCGGAAGCTTTGCGAACCAGGGAGGTGCGCTCGTAGCCCTCTGGATTGTCCTGCGGCCGCTTCATGAAGGCCTCCGTCCAGATCGTATCGTAATAGTCCCAATCGGTAACCGGGGCCACCGAGATCCCCGCGCGAAACTCACCGCTGCCGGTCATCGCCCGCAGGGTGAAGGAGCCGCCGCCGCTCCAACCCCAGATGCCCACCCGGTCGGGATCGACCCAGGGCTGCGATTTCAGCCAGCCGATGGCCTCGAGCAGATCCGCCAGCTCGCCGCTGCCCCACGCATCGTGAAGGATCCCATTTTCGAGAGCTTTGCTCCTGGCGGTAGCGCTCCTGTTGTCGCATCGAAAAACCACGTAGCCGTGATTCAAGAGCACCTGGTCGAAGTAGGTTCGGGAGGGCCAGGCATCCTTCACCATCGGGGCGGCCGGGCCTCCGTAGACGTGCATGATGACAGGGTACTTGCGGCCAGGGCTGAAGCCGGCCGGCTTGAGCAGCTCCGCCGGCATCCTGAACCCGTCGCCGGTCTTGATGGAGAAATGCTCGGGAGAGCGCATGCCGAGGCTGGAAAAAATCTCAGGGCGCGCGGGCGCGACCACCTCGAGCTGACTTCCGTCCCGGGCGTGAAGCGCAAGAGAGGGCGGCGTCGAACCGCTTGAATGCTGGTTAAAATAGAACTGCCCGCTCTCGCTGAAGCCGATCCCGTGGGTCCCGGCCTTCTTCGTCAATCGCTCGAGCCCCGAGCCATCGAGCCGGACCCTGTAGAGTTGCTTCTCGATGGAGGACTTCCGTATCGAGGTGAAATAGACCCAGCCGCCCTCCTCATCGATCGAATGAACCGCCTGGCGCAGCCAGGAGACGGCGCCGGCGGCTGAGCGGATCGCCCACTCACCGCTGGTGACCGGGCCGAGGAGTTTGCCGCTGAGGTCATACAGGTAGAGATGCATATAGCCGCTTCGCTCCGAGGCCCAGAGAAAGCGCTCGCTCTTCTTGAGGAAATAGAGGTCGTCATGAATATTCACCCATCCCTTGTCCCGCTCGGTGAGGATGTGAGTCGGCGGGCCTCCTTCTCGATTCACGAAGAACAGGTCCAGTCGCGTCTGGGAGCGATCCATGGTCTGCACCGCCAGGCGCCGGCTGTCGTTCAGCCACTTCACCCGGACGATGTATTCATGTTCATGCTTCGAGAGGTCGACCCAGGTGGTCTTGCCGCTGGCGAGTTCGAGGACGCCGAGGCGAACGGTGGGATTCACGCCCCCGGTCTTCGGATACCGCTGCCTCGTCAGGTCTGGAATGTTCGGCTCAAAACCCTGGTAGACCATCTCGGTGACAGCCGACTCATCGGTACGCAGGTAGGCCAGCGCGGTGGAGTCTTCCGACCACCAGTAGCCCAGATCCCGCCGGGCGAAGACCTCCTCCCAATAGACCCAGGAGAGCGTACCGTTGAGCAGGGTGTCCGACCCATCGCTGGTCAACCGCTGCTCGACGCCTCTACCCAGATCCCAGACGTAGAGGTCCCCCTTGCGTACAAAGGCCAGCCTGGAGCCGTCCGGTGACAGGCGGGGCGACTTTTCGCGCGCCTCGGTCCTGGTAATCCGGCTGATCGCCGAGGTCGACAGGTTGAGGGTGAAGAGGTCTCCGTCAAAGAGATAGACGCCCCATCGCCCGCCCCGGTCGATCACCGCAGGCCAGCCCAGCCGGCTTGGCGCCTGGTCTTTGCCAAGCAGCGCCTCGAGCTGCTTCAGCACCTTCGCCGCATCAACCAGGTCGACCCTCGTACGCGTCGCAGGATCGAGGCGCTCCAGGGTCTGTTTGTTCGCGGGTCGGCGCCGATCATGCAGGACAGCGGTGCCGTCAGAGAGCCAGGCGAAAGTTGGGATCGAGGCGGCGGCCTTTCCTTCGTCACTGTAGATCCATCCGACCGTGATTCCTCCGGAGGACCCGGAAGATTCAGCCAGCCGACAACCCGATACCGACAGGAAGCAAAACGACAACAGCAGGGGGGCAAAATGTTTCAAGGTGGTGCCTCCAGGCAAGGGGGAAAAGCTGGAAGAGGTTTCAGGAGCGGAAGCTCCCCGAGGGATCAGGGCTCGCTGTTACCGGCATCGTCTTCTTCGCCAGCCTTCCCGGACAACTCGACGAATTTCAGGCTGATGCCGTTGATGCAATAGCGCAACCCGGTTGGGGCGGGCCCATCATCGAAGACATGGCCCAGGTGCCCATCACATTTCGCGCAGAGGACCTCGGTTCGACGAGAGAAGAAGCCGTTGTCCTCGGCCGTGGCGACATTCGCCTTGACCGCCGGAGCCCAGAAGCTGGGCCAGCCGGTTCCGGAATCATATTTCTCCACCGATGAGAAGAGCTCCGCTCCGCAACCGCCGCAGAGATAATTCCCCGACTTCTTGTTCCTCGAATAGCCACTCGAAAAACGCGGCTCCGTACCCTTCTGCCGCAGAACATAGAACGCCTCGGGAGACAGGCGCTCACGCCATTGCTCGTCGGTAAGGTCCGCCGCCGCCGGGGCGGCCTCCTCGGGGTTCTGCTGCACGACAGGTGCCTCCGTAGTTTCCTCGGTTTTCTCGGGTTCCGCAGCCTTCTCGGCCTGGACCGGCCTGGCGGAAGGCGCGGCCGGCGCGATTCGCGCCTCTGGATCACCAGCGCCCTCGCCGCAGGCGGAAAGGCCTAGCAGCGCCGCCAACACTCCCGCAGGTAACACTCCACGATACTTCATAAGCTCCATCCTGAACTACCCCGCACGCGGATGCAAGAGCCTGCAGCCGCCGAAAAACCCGCTCCGCGGCCTCATTTCTTTTTCTCCGCCCTGGAGGCGGCAGGGGGCTCCTTGAACAGGTCAAGGACGTCCAGCGTCTTTGCGTACTTCCTGAAGGCCTCCCCGCGGCTGGCCTCGAGAATCTCGATGAACTCCTCGAGCTCGCTATTGGATCTCTTCTGCAGCTTCGAGTAGATGTCCACCAGGACCAGCTCGAGATTTTTCCTGAAGAGACCGGCGGCAAGAATGACGGTGATCTCGTCGTGAACCCTGAGAGCCTTCGCCAGGGCGACGCCATCCGTTCCGTGCTCGGCCACCAATGCGCGCGCGTAGTCCCCGGGAGCGGAGAACTTTCCATCTCCATCGCCATCAATCCAGACCGGATTGGTCGCGCCGACCACGTAGCGGTCATCCTGTGGCGGAGTCCAGTAGGAGTTGTCCAGCGGAGGGCCGGAAGCAATGACGACAAGATGGACATCTTTGGACGGGCCGCCGAAAACCCAGCGCTCCTTGTACTTCACGATAGCGCTGGAGGGGTGCTGGATCTTCTCCTCGCGCACCTTGCGGCCATTGAGAAAGAGAGCGACCCGGCTGGCCCGCGCCCACCGGGGCCCCCTGACCTCGATGTCGACCTCGAGATCCTCGCCAACACCGGTGGCGAGGTCTCCGGCGGAAAACATCCCGTTCACCTTCGCATCCGCCAGGAGTCCCATGCTGACCAGCACCTTGCCCGCCAGGATGTTGTCAACCACCTCGCCTACATTGATACGGCGCGGATCATCCGTCGAGCTGCGAATGTAGGTCCGGCAATGACCCACCGGCTGGGCTACGGTATGGGAGTCGCTGCCCGCGACCGCCGTCAGCCGATGGCCCGCGTTCAGCAGGGCGAACCAATCGGAGAAGTTATCAAAGACCTGCTTTTCCAGGGTCTTGCCGTTGATCACCTCAACCGCGTCAAGGCCGAGCCACTGGCGGCCATCGCTGAATTCGCCAGAGACGGGATCGAGACCGATCGTACCCCAGGGACCCTTCTTGAAGCCCTCGCGGCGCGGATGGTTACAGATCACCACCCTGACTCCCGGGGTCGCCCGTACGGCCTTGAGCAGCTTGTCCCAGTCCTTGTGCTTGTGGTTCGCGGGCTTGGCGTTCTTGTCGGCCGGGAAGGCGTTGAAGTGACCGATGGATGTGGTGAACTCGTTTCCCACCACCGATTTGTAGTGATCTCCGGAGCCGGCCTTGGCGGTAAATGGGCTGTAATCAGTGTGATGGTTGTGATCCGTCGCGATCGCGACCTCGACTCCCTCCCCGGCTATGGTCACCACACGCTCAGCGACGCTCGCATCGCCGTGCTTGGAATAGGTCAGCGTGTGAATATGAGTATCTCCGGCGAGATAGCCGGTGGTGTCCACCTCCCGCTCGAGAACCAGCTCAACCCGTCTCTTTTCTCCCGGCGAGAGGTCTACGCGGGCCATACCCAGCCCGTACTCGAAGCCCCGGGTCGCGTAGACCCTGTACTTGCCCGGCTTGAGGGCCAGGTCCAGCCGGCCGTCAAGGGTGTAGGCCGTTCCCTTGCGGAAGGCGAGCTTCGAGCTCTTCTCGAGCTTGAACTCCGCCGGCTCCTCGACAATCTTCGCCTTCTTCGAAACCAGGCGCACCACGGTCAGCCGGCAGGGCAGGCCCTGGCCCGGCCCCTCCTTCGAGGTCACCACCACCTCGACCTCCGCCAGGCGCTTCATCCGCGCCACCGAGTGGGCGTGGAGAACGACAGGCCCGAAATAGAGATCGTCGGTGGTCTTCTCCTCGTATTGCACCAGCAGTACATTGCCTGTCTTTTTCAGCAGATCCGCAGGCACCTTGAAATACTGGATGTTCTCTCCCTTGCCGCCCTTGCCCTTGACCAGGCTGCCAAGCCGCCGGGAGTTGAGCGTGACGCCGCATTTTGAGTTCACATCGCCTGACCTGATCTCGATGGCTCGTTCAGATTTGTTCGGCTCAGAGCTGAACCTCAGGCTGATCTTCTTTCCATCGTGCGGCTTCGCCCGGGTGAAGGACTTCCAGTCCTTCTTCTCATCATTGCCGAGGTGAAAGACCTCGGCGCTGATGACGGTCTCAGCCTTGCCCTGTGGGGCGCCGCTCGCCTGTGGATACGGCAGGAAACGAGCCCCTGCGACCGCTACCAGGCAACAGCAGAAAAGCAGGCTGACGGCGTTCTTCTTCATGCGCAAAGAGTTCCCTGGCGAGGTGAGCTGTGAACTGATGATTATACCCTTCACCGGGCAGTGGTTGCAGTCGTTCACGAAAGGTTTCGGACAGGACAGAGTCTGTTGCTGGAGCTTTCTTTACTGCCCGGTAAAAGAATACAATAGTCCCCCACCCCAGGCGGGCTGGAAGGGAACGGGTTTTAAAACAAAAAACTGAGGTCCAGGCGACATGCTCTCAAAACTCCATTGCGCGGCCGCGCTCATCTTCCTGGCGCCGGTCGTCTGTTCGGCGAAGGACGAAATCCCCAACTATATAACCCACGGCCCGATCCTCGGCCGCCTGAGTTCCGACGGTGTCGGTGTCTGGGGCCGCACGGCGCGCGCGGGTTCGTTCTCGGTACAATACGGAACCTCTCCGAAGCAGCTCAACTCTACAAGCAACCCGGTCAAAACCAGCCTCGGCCGGGACAATACCGGCTGGGTCCATCTCCAGGGGCTGAAGCCTGACACGAAATACTATTACGAGCTGATACTCGCCGATGGCGTTGGCCGCACCGCCAGGGGCGGCTCTTTTCGTACACTGCCAAGCTCGAAGACACTCAAAGACGCCAAGCTGAATCCCGAAGGTCTCTTTAACTTCAGCTTCGAGTTCGCCTGCGGAAACAACCAGAACCCCAGGCATTCGATCGGACCCTCGCTGCCAGCCTTCGCCACCATGCTGAGAGAACTCGAGGACCGGATCCACTTCGCCATCCTCAACGGGGACTGGCTCTATGAAACCAGGCGCGAATACACGGTGGACAGCTGGTTGAAACAGGTCAGCGCGGAGGCGAAGGCGCTGCCCGCCGACCTCCAGTTCGCCCCCACCCTTGTAGGGGTCTGGGAAAACTACAAGCACTTCCTGAACCAGGGGCCCAACCTGGCGCGGTGGCACACCAGGATCCCCTCCTTCTTCACCTACGACGACCATGAATGCCTCAATGACATCTGGGGCGCCGGCTCACCTGGGCTCCGCGACCGCCGGGCCGTGTTCCGCGATATCGGCGTTCGCGCCTGGCACGACTATCTCGGGTGGAGCAACCCCTCGAGCTTTACCCAGAGAACGCATTTCGGACGCTGCGAGCTGAAAAAAGGCGGCGACATCCTGGTCGACCCACGGGCCGACTTCACCAGGACGGACCTGAGACAGGTCAACAACCTCCACGTCCACTGGGGCACGGCCAGCGCCGGAGTCAACGACAACTCTCTCGATGGCGTCGGCGGCGACCCCAACGCCGGAGTCTACGAAATCGTTGAGGTTATCGATGCCCATCGCATCCGTATCAGGCCAGCGGCTGACGTCGATGGCAGCAGCCTTTATTCCCTCGGCCGACGTTCCTATTCACGCTTTCGCGTCGCCAACTGCGATTTCTTCCTCCTCGACACCCGTGGCCAGCGCCAGATGCACGACACCCGCAACCCTGCCAAGAAGGGGCTCTCCATGCTGGGCACCGTCCAGCGAGACTGGCTGATGCGCGAGCTCGCCGCCAGCGACGCGGACTTTCACTTCGTCGTCTCCTCGGTCAATTTCATGATTCCCCACGTCGGCGGCGGCAAGATCCGCGCCGGCGACAAGGACGAGGCCTGGACCGTTTTCCTCGACGAAAGAGAGAAGCTCATCAATTTCTTCGACTCCCTCAAGAGTCCGGTCCTCATGCTCACCGGCGACCTTCACAACAGCTTCGCCATCAAGATCACTGACAAGGTCTGGGAGTTCGCTTCCGGCCCGCACAATTCCAACAACCACTGGGCGAGCGATGAGGGAGACCGCCCGGCGAACGGTCCCTTCAAATACGGCCCGCGCGAGGTCGACATCCGCTGGTCAAGCTATTACCGCTCGGATATTCCGAGGGCCAATCTCCTGCACCCGACCTACTGCGTGGTGCAGGTGAACAACGTCTTCAACAACCCGCTGGAGGTCTCTGGGACGCGGTGGGTGGCCTATCCGCGACCACAGGTCATTTTCCAGTATTACGACGGGCGTACTGGCAGGCTGCGTTACGCCGAGTCCATCCTGACGCGATAGAGGGTCAGTCTCGCGCGCGAAGCCAGCGCAAGAGGAGCTCGTGCTGCGACCGCTGAAAGCGGCCGATGTCGTCTGGAGAGTGGAATTCGAGCGCCTCCGGAGCTCCTCGAGAGCTCCAGGCCTTCCGTGCCCGGTCGACACATTCACTCACCGCCGCGGGATCGAGCTCCCGGTCACGCTGCGCCGCGTAGACCAGGCAGGGTCTTGGCGCGACCAGGGCCAGAACATCATGATAGTCGACGGGGATCTCCGACTCGGAGCCATCGAAGAGGCCGAGGCGGGGTACCAGCGCGTGCCACTGCCACAGACGTCTCAAGCCGCCGGTGGCGGCCGCGGTGTCGGTACGCATCGGCGTAAAACCGCCGAAGCTGGCGACTCCAGCCAGCCTCTCATCCAGTGCGGCGGCATAGAGTCCTGCCATGCCCCCGACACTGAAGCCCAGCACGTAGACCTTGTCGGCGGCAATCTTCGGCAGGGCCCCTTTCGCGGCCCCCTTGCCGTCGATGAGGAAATCCGCGGCGGCGCTGACATCGGCCACCATTCTTCCCAGCCGTGACCAGTGCGGCGCCTGGGTGTAAAAATCCCGCCCTTCCAGCAGGCGCAGCCCGAAACCGCATTGATCGTACGCCAGGACGATGTACCCGGCGGCGGCGAGGCGGTGGTAGACCGTGGTGCCCTGCACCCCGTAGCCCTCGTTGTAGCCGCTGTGATAGGAATAGGGGTGGAGCCAGATAACCGCTGGAGACGGCCCGGCGCTCCCCGCCTTGAAATACACGTTGCCCCGAACCCCGGCCCCGAAGCGAACCGGGACTCTCGAGGTCCCCCCAACCTGCCAGCGATCGTGAGTCATCATCGCGGACTCCTCAGGCGTGATGAAGTCCCGCCTCTTCTCACCCGCGAGCTTCGCCGGTGGATCGCCGAGCAGCCAGCGAACCCTCTCCCGCCGATCAGCGTCCGCGGTCGCCTCCCCCGGCGTAAAACGCTTCCGGAGCTCCTCTCCCGCCGCACCTTTCTTCCAGGCTTCCCAGTCAAAATGGTGGATCAGCTCCTCGGGAAAGTCTTCCTGTTTCGCCGTACCGCGACCAAAGCTGAGATCGAACCATTCCATGTTCCGTCGGCGCTGCTCCTCGGTGACCGGACCATGCTGGCCGGAACGGTAGAGAACGCGCAGGTTCTCAGGGTGGCCCAGGAGTGAATAAACCTTGCGGCCCTCGAGGTAGGCCCGCTCGACGGCGAAGGTGGGCTCGGAACCATCATTGTGCGCGGTGTGAATCAGGCAGCGGCGCGGGGCGATGAGAGCGTACCAGCCGTGCGCATCGATCGGCAGCTCGTGCTCGCGGCCGGTATAGCCGCGCAGCGAGGGGAGGAACCATTCGGAGGGAAAGTCCCGCGGAGCCTCGGCGCAGGTGTTTCTCGAGGTGAACCTGTAGGGGCTGGAGCCCGGCGAACCGGGGCTCCTGGCGACAACGCTGGTGATTCTCTCGTCGAAGGCGGCGGCTATCAACGACTGCTTGCCGTAGCGCGAAAAGCCGATGATCCCGACCTCTCCCGGCGCGAAGCGGTAGCCGCTGGAAGGAGCCAGCAGGTAGTCGAGAGAGCGGCTGGCAAGCCAGGCCTTCGTCGAGATCTCGCTCCAGGCGGCTCCAGGGTACTCCCTGCGGAAATCCTGCCAGACGCTCTCATAGCGGGGAAAATCCTTCTCCCGGTGATGGCTGTCAACACCGGGGTACAGGCAGGCGATGTAGCCCCGCTCGAGCGCCAGCTCGGCCCAGCGCAGCTGGTAATAACGCGGCTGGGTAAGAAGAACCGGAAAGGGGCCAGCGCCTTTCGGCACCCAGACCCTGACCTCAAAGGATGCCTTTTTCGGTGTGTCAAAGGTCAGCCGAACCCGGCGGCGCAGTGAGCCATCCTCAGCCCGGCGCTCAGCGAGCACCCTCGCCGACAACAGGGCCGGCACCTCATCGGGGAAGGAGCCGATGAAATAACGCTTGAGAAGCGCCGCCACCTCGCGCTTGCGGCGTTCCAGGCCCGCCGCGGTCTTCACCTCGGAACCATCGTTGAACTGAAGCAGCGGCGGCAGGTCAGCGCGGGCCTTGAAAGCATCCTCCGACCGGGCGGGGGCCGCGAAGAGCAGCAGCGCCAGGCAGCCTGTGACTGCGGCTGGTTTCCTGTTCATCCGGTAAGCTCCAATTGTTGAGAGAAAGGACATCCTACCCGAGCCCGGCTCCACAAAGAAGGCTGCTTGCCCAGTGCGCAGTTGAAACCTCCCCCGCCTGAGCGTTAACATGCCCAGTCGATTGCATCACAAGGACAAGGCTCATGAAGATAACCAAGATCTCCGCGTACCAGGTCGACCTCCCCCTGCACGAGGGCAGCTACAATTGGTCCGGAGGAAAATCCGTCAGCGTTTTTGACAGCACCATCGTTCGAGTTGAAACCGATTCCGGCCTCGCCGGCCATGGAGAGATCTGCCCGCTGGGTCCCTTCTACCTGCCGGCCTACGCCGCGGGAGCGCGCGCTGGAATCGCCGAGCTCGCAGCCCATCTCATCGGTGAGGACCCGACCCAGCTGCGGCCCCTGAATCGCCGCATGGACGCGGCGCTCAAGGGACACCCCTACGTCAAGTCAGCCATCGATATCGCCTGCTGGGACATCCTTGGACAAGCCTCCTCGCAGCCGGTCTGCACCCTGCTGGGCGGCCGCTATGGAGAAGACTTCCATCTCTACCGGGCAATCTCTCAGGAGTCGCCCGAACAGATGGCCTCCAAGGTCAAGGGCTACCGGGAAGAAGGCTACCAGCGCTTCCAGCTGAAGGTGGGGGCTGATCCGGAAACCGACATCGAGCGGATCCATGCGGTCAGGGCCGAGCTGCAGAAGGGCGACTTCCTCATCGCCGATGCCAACACCGGCTGGCTCATGCACGAGGCCGCCCGGGTGGTCCGAGGTGTACGCGATGTCGACGTGTATATCGAGCAGCCCTGCCTGAGCTACGAGGAGTGCCTCGCCATCCGGCGCAGGACCGATCACCCCTTCGTGCTGGATGAATCCATCGACTCGCTGGAGGTTCTCCTGCGCGGACGAGCAGACGGCGCCATGGACGCGGTCAATATCAAGATCAGCAAGTTCGGAGGGCTCACCAGGGCCAAGGAAGCGCGTGATCTCTGCGTTTCACTGGGCATCGCCATGACGATCGAAGATGCCTGGGGCGGCGACATCACCACCGCGGCCATCGCCCACCTGGCCCATTCCACCCCCACCGAGTTGCTCTTTACGGCCACCGATTTCAACAGCTACGTTACCGTGAGCACCGCCGAAGGCGCTCCCCAGCGGCAGAACGGACGCATGGCGGCAAGCGAGTCGCCCGGGCTGGGTGTCGAACCCAGGTTCGAAGTGCTCGGCGAGGCGGTCCTCGAGATCGCCTAATCGGCAGAGGCGTCCTCTTCCTTGCCGGTTTCCGCAGCGGGCTCTTCCTTATTGGTGGCGGCGCCGCCGGGCCTGATCCCCATGGCGCGCGCGCCGATGATCGCCATGAAGGCCGCCGCGAAGCTTCCCAAGGCTCCCATCTTGACCGGATCAAGCCCTGGAGTCCCGGGCTTAAAAGCCGCGGTCGCCACGAACAGCGCCACCGTGAAACCGATGCCCGCGACCATACCGACCGTCAGCAGGTGGCGAAAACCCATCCCCGTGGGCAGCTCGAGCTTGAAGATCTTCTGTCCCAGCCAGGTAAAAAGCGTGATGCCCACCGGCTTGCCGATCAGCAGGCCGGCAAGAACCAGCCAGGTGCCCGTGCCGAAGCTCGAGAGGACAACTCCCGCGTTCGCCAGGGCGAAGAGGCCGAGAAAGATCTCGACGGGATTCTTCCACCAATGCTCGAACTCGTTGAGCGTGTCGTGACGGCCGAGCTCCTCCCGGGCGAAGAGTCCGAGGTCGGTTTGCGCGTGCGGCAGAGTCGGGATGATCGGCACCAGGCCGAGAGCCGGATGGATCCCGGCCTTGAAGAATGAATACCAGCTCAGGGCCCCCGGCAGCAGCAGGTACCACCAGAAGCTCTGCAATCTCATGCGGCGCATCAGGAGTCCAAGGATGATGGCGCCCACGGTGGCGAGCAGCCAGAGGGGAGCGAGCTCTTTTTGAGGATAGAAGATCGCGAGAATAAGAAGGCCACCCGCGTCATCGGCGATCGCCAGCAGCAACAGGAAGGGAATCGCCACATGCCCCGGCCCGAAGATCAGCCGGGCAACGAGGTAGCTGAAGGCGATGTCGGTCGCCATGGGAACCGCCCAGCCGTTTCCGAGCTCCGACATGGTTCCCGTATAATAACAGCCCAGGAGGTAGAGCCCCGCCGGCCCCGCCATGCCTCCCAGGGTGGCGATCAAGGGCGTGGCCGCCTTGCGCATATTTGACAGCGGGCCACCCGGCAACAAGGCCTCCCAGACCTCCTTGCCGGCGATGGCGAAGAAAAACGCCATCAGGATGTCACTGATGACGAAATGCACCGAGAGGCCGTGATGACCATGGCCTCCCCCAGGCGGCGCATCGTGATGGACACCGCTGATTCCCAGCCATTCGAGCAGGTCGGTATTTATGAACTGCCCATAGGACGTTTTATCGAAATTGGCCCACACCAGCGCCGCGATGGCTCCGGTAATCAGAAAGACCGAGTTGTCTAGCAGGAACTTGAGCCTTCCCCGCTTTGTTTTTTCTCCACTCATATGGCTCGGAAAGATACCAGCACAGAGCCCAAGAGGGAATAAAAAGTCGGGCCTGAAATACGACCGACAAGACATGACAATGATCTTGTCATTGTAAAATCGAGGGAGTGCGACATCGCCCCATATTTAACAATCTATTTGTCACTATTGGGCCTCCAGGCGACCTTTTTACACGTAAAATAAGGACTTAGGTAATTGGCACGGAATGTGAATATAAGGGTCTCCTGTAACCTTGATCTTCCCGTAAGGGAGAGTCGTTTTCAAGGCTGCAACTGAAGACAGGTTAAGGAAACGCGAAAGTATTGAGAGGGCGGACGACTGATGGATGTTGTCATAGTTTATCGATTTACGGTACGGACACAGGCCCGACGTTTGTTTTGCCGTCACCGTCCGTCCCTTTCTTTCTCTCGCGCTCGCCTTGCAGGTTTCCCCAGAAGCTGTGGGCTCCACGACCCGTTGCCGGCTGCAGATATTGAATTCGATGAAGGCTCGGTCCAGGCGGTACCTGCCAACCACCGAAACCCGGCCCGACTCGCGACACTCCAATGCGGGCAGACAGAATACTCCTTCGGGTTCGGCAATCGACCCAAACTATTTGCCCCTGGCTCCTCATGATCTGAGGAGCAAGGCAAACCGAGACCGGAAGAGTGAACTTTCCTCCAATCCAAAGGGCTCTCGGAATCATTCGGGAGCCCTTTTTTATGGAAAGTAGAACGCGATGACCCTGAAAATTGATAATAGTTGCGGAACTACCCTGCAAGAGGGCCCCCCGGACCCGGGCCCAATCGTCCTGTAACCGCCGTGTCCGTTTAATGGAAAACTCCCCGCGGCCAAGAGTAAGCCCATGGCACTCACCAGAACCCAATCCAGTTCAGTGAAAACCGATGGCGGAAGCCGGCGGCCACTGGGGCGATGGGGCGGGCTCCTTACAGCCCTCTTCCTGGCCCTGGCCGCCCTCTGCTCAACGGCAAGCCTGCCCGCGCAGCTTGGCGGACGACCCGGCAATGGCATCGATGCCAACCGGCCAAGGAACCTGAACCTGAGGCTCCTTCCGAGGGGGCGAGTACGCCTGAACTGGCTTTCTCCCAGGCGCCTCAACTACCAGCAAATCCTCCGCGCTGATGGCGACGGTGATTTCCGCGTGATTGAAAATCGCCTGCCGGGCGACCTGCAGGTCTATGTCGACCCGAATCCCGGCCGTGGCCCCCATCGCTACATTGTCGAAGCCAACGGCGACCCGGGCCTGCGGTCCGAGCCCGCGACGATCACGGTGGGAGACCTCGTGGTGCGGAACATGGCCTGCTCACAGATTCGCGGATCGCCGAGAATCCGTATCACCTGGACACCCGACGACGACAGCCGCCTCATGATACGGCTCGATGGAGAGCCTGCGGAGGGCCTCCAGAACATCTCGCCAAATCGCCGCCAGGCAACGATCGACGTTCCACCGCCGGGGCCTGGGGGACGAAACTTCGTCGTTGAGATCGTCGCCGCGGACGAACCGGCCGGTCCCGCCGCGCGCTGTGAAACCCTGGTGGCGACCACCGACCTCCAGGCCGTCAGGAACCTGGAGTGCGCTCGCGCACGAGACAACGAAAGAAGGGTGCGCCTCAGCTGGGAAGAGAACGAGAGCTACGCCGTCTACGAGATCGAACGCAATGGCGTTGTCCTCTCCGAAACTGAGAGCTCCTCCTGGGTTGACGAACTCCCTCCCCCGGGGATCGAGCTGCGCTACACGGTAACCGGCCTCACCGCCCGCGATCACCCGGGGCCCGCCAGTTCCTGCGTTCAGGAAGTCGAACCGCCGCCGGAGACCACGCTCGCCGGCGAGGTGGTCTTTGATGACAGCACCGACACCCCCCTGGGACGCGGCATCGTCCTTGTCTTCGCGGAGGGAGGAGACGAGCTCCTTGCCCGCGGTGGAATCGATGACGACGGACGGTTCAACATCGCTGTTGAAAACCACGCTGGGCCCTTCGATCTCGAATACCGGGTCCGCTTCCATGATCATATCCGGCTCGGACTGCTCGAAGTCTTCGCCCCCAAGCGCGGCGAAAACGGAACCCCGGGCCGCTTCCTGCGCGCCTTCGCCCCCGCAGTGTCAGCCGGAGAGAACAACCTCAAGCTGCGCGTCGCTCTTCCCGTCATCACCGTCTCGCCCGAGAGAAGCGGCGTTCGGCGATGGCAGGCCCTGCACGACCACTTCCTCGAGACAGGCGAGGGGCTGCTGATCCCGATCGCTACCGATGGAGGAATCGTCCAGGGAAGCCTGAACCTCGTCCATGAGATCGAAAACGTCAGGAACCACTTCCTGAGACAGTTCGGCAGCAGCCCCCGGCAGGTAGACATGATCGCCTACGGCTTCGCCGGACTCTCGGCCAGGCTCTACGGCCACACCTCCCCGGTCTTCGAGACCAGGAGGCTGCTGCTGCTCGGCGCTCCGAACAGGGGAACCCCGCGAGCCCTCGTCGAGACTCGCTCGGACGTTGGCGCCCGGCCGATACGTGGTGGAATCCAGGCGCCTGAGGAGCTGGGCTACAAGGCCGCGGACGAGCAAACCTCTCGCTTCCTCGACCTCTACAACGAACGCATCACCAGCTCGAGAGCGACGGCCCTCTATCTCGTGGCCGGCACAGGCGGACGGCGGGAGCTCGATGACGTGCTTGACTGCGCCGAACACGATGGGCGTGTCTGCCTGCAAAGCGCCCTGGGACAGGGCCTCGACCGGGGGATCTTCAGCAACCCTCGCCGCTTCATCCTAGGCTCGGACCACAACAGCCTTGGACGCGACCGGGAGTCACTTGCCCTGCTCGAACGGCTCGGCTTCGGACGGATCCTCGGCGATGGCGAGGAGGAGGAAGAGGGAAACGCGGGCGATGGCGGCGGGGCTGGAGGAGGAGGCTCCTCGATGACCCTCGGCAAGGTGGGGCAGGGCGAGCTGGCGCCCGGCGATGCGCGGGAGATCCCCTTCGTCTCCGACACATCCGGTTCGATCATCATCATCCTGAACTCCGAAGACAAGGGGCCGCTCAATTTCCAGCTGAGAACCCCGGGGATGGACATCGAAGACGAAGGGATCAACGGCGAGAACGCGGCTGAGCGCGGCTTTGTCTATGAATCCTACAACGACGGAGAAGGAACCAACGTCATCTACTTCAAGACCGGTTCCGGAGAACACGGCACCTACCTGGGCAAGCTCGACAATCCCGATGACAACCCCGACATCAGGTACACCATCGAATTCCATCTGGAGAGCTCGATCTACCTCAGCAGCGAGCTGGACGGCTACGATATCCCGCTGGGCTCCACCCCGTTGCTGACCACCGAGCTCGAGGACTCCCAGCTGCTGCCCGGCGGGGTGGAGGTGACCCAGAACGCCCGGGTCTTCTTCCCCGACGGCAGCCTCTCCCTGGTCGACCTGAACGACAGCGGCGAGGGAGGTGATGCCCAGGCGGGAGATGGCGTCTATTCGTCCACCCTCCCCGAAAGCTCCCAGCCGGGCTATTACATTATCGAGATCGAGGCCTCCGACACCGAGGGAGACTCCTTCCAGCGAGCCGACACCCTGCAGCTCCTCGTACGCTCCGACCTCGCCTCCCTTGGCGAAGAGTACGAATCCGGCGCCGATGATGTGGAGCAGGAGGGCGATGGCGGAGGCGCGGGGGGCGGGGAGCTCAAGGACAACCTCTGGGTGCGAGGCCTCCTGGATGCAAACCGCGGAGGCGACCTGGTCGTCCTGGGAACGCTCACCGATCTCGAGGGCAACACCATCGCCCAGGCCGGGTCTCTCTACTCGCTGGAGTCAGCGGCGTCGGAGGTGGGCTTCCAGATCGACTTCGATGGCTACGAGATCTTCGGCTCCCGGTCCGATGGGCCCTATCAGCTCACCAACGTGGAGATCATCGACGCCGGGGTGGGCTTTATTCGCGCTGACCTCGCCGACGACGTACACACCACCAGCGCCTACAGCTGGAGCGAATTCTCTCTCACAGGCGGACTGCTCTTCCTGCGCGGAGACACCAACAATGACCAGCAGATAGATATCAGTGATTCGATCACGCTTCTGAGGCACCTCTTCACCGACCCGGACACCGACCTGACCTGCCGAGATGCCGGCGATGCCAACGCCGACGGGACGGTCGACCTCAGCGACGCGGTCAGCATCGTGAACTATCTCTTCCTCGGCCAGGGCGGCGGCATTCCGCAGCCCTACCCCGATTGCGGCCAGAACGAGAACCTCGGCTGCGAATACTACCCCTACTGCCGCTGAGAACGCGCCGCGCTCAGGCAAGCAACCCGTGGCGGACCTCCCCGAACACATCGGTGAGCCTGTAGTCGCGACCTTGGAAGCGAAAGGTGAGGCGCTCGTGGTCAAATCCGAGCAGGTGCAGAATCGTAGCCTGGAGGTCATGCACGTGAACCGGATTCTCAGCCACACGGAAGCCCAGCTCGTCGGTTTCTCCGTAGGAGATCCCCGCCTTGAGCCCGCCGCCGGCCATGAACATCGAATAGCAGTCCGGATAGTGGTCGCGGCCAAGCACCTTGCCCTTGGAGGTGCGCCCTTCCCGGAAGGGAGTCCGCCCGAACTCGCCACTGAATACCACCAGGGTGGATTCGAGCAGGCCGCGGCGCTTCAGGTCGTTCAATAGCGCCGCGACAGCCTGGTCTGTCCCGCTGCACTTACTGGTCAGGCCTCCCCGGATGTCCTCACGCGGATTTGTTCCGTGAAAGTCCCAGCCCCAGTCAAACAACTGGACAAAGCGCACGCCGCGTTCAACCAGGCGGCGGGCCAGCAGGCAGTTGTTGGCGAAGCTCGCGGCTCCTGGCTTGGCGCCGTATTCCTCGACGATCTTCTTCGACTCCCGCGAGATGTCCATGGCCTCGGGGGCCGACATCTGCATCTTGAAGGCGAGCTCGAACTGGGAAATCCGGGTGCGGGTCTCAGGATGCCCCAGGGCCCCGAGCTGGATCTCGTTGAGCCCACGGATCGTATCCAGGCTCGAACGCCTCAGCTCCCGGCTCATGCCGGGCGGGTCTGAAAGGTAGAGCACCGGGTCACCCTTGGATCGACATTGAACACCCTGGTAGACCGAGGGAAGAAAGCCGCTTCCCCAGGCTGTTTTCCCCGCGCTCGGATTGGAGCCCCCGGAGACCAGCACGATGAAGCCGGGCAGGTCCCGGCTCTCGGAGCCGAGCCCGTAGGTGGCCCAGGATCCAATCGAGGGGCGCCCCATACGAGGGGAGCCGGTATAGAGCATCAGCTGCGCCGGGGCGTGGTTGAACTGTTCGGTGTGCATGGACTTGATGACGGTCAGGTCATCGGCCATGGCCGAGAGCTTCGGCAGCGCGTCCGACATCCAGATGCCGCTCTCGCCGTGACGCTTGAATTTTCGCGGGGTGCCCAGCAGCTTGGGAACTCCGGAGGTGAAGGCGAAACGCCGACCCTCGAGATAGTCCTTGGGGCAGGGCTCTCCGGAATGCTTGACCAGCTCGGGCTTGTAGTCAAAGAGATCGAGATGCGGCGGAGAGCCGGCCATGTGGAGAAAGATGACGTTCTTCGCCGGCGGGGCGAAATGGGGCTGCCGGGAAGCCAGCGGCTCGGAAACCGCGCCTTCCTCGGCGGAAAGCGACGCCAGGGCCATGGTGCCGAGCCCCATCGAGCAATCGCGCAGAAAATGGCGGCGGGTCGGAGCGAAGAGATCCGCGGAAGACGGATGTTGGAAAAGTTGATCTGTCATGGCCTTGCTATCGTTTCATCCAGGTTTAAGAGAACATTGCCGACAACGGTCCAGGCCGCCAGGTCGGCGAGCTCAACCCCCTCCGGCGCCGCGCCGGCGTAGGAGGTCGCCATCTTTTTCGCCTCATCGAGCCTGGCGGCAAACAGTTTCCGGCTCTCGGTGAAGAGCTCCTGCAGCAATTTCTTTTCTTTCTCCGTTGGCGAACGTGAGAGGACCAGTCGAAAGGCGAAGCTCGCCCTCTCAGCCGCGTTGGCTCCGCCCTCAGCCAGCAGGCGACGCGCCAGGGCCTGCGCGGCCTCGACGTAGACCGGGTCATTCAGGGTCACCAGGGCCTGCAGAGGCGTGTTGGTGCTGATGCGTCGAATCGTACAGAACTCGCGGCTGGGAGCATCGAAGGTGATCATCGAGGGGTAGGGAGAGGTCCGACGCCACTTGGTATAGATTCCGCGGCGGTACCTGTCCCCGCCAGGACTGGTCTTCCAGTCAGTCGAGCCTCCAAAGGCCGACCGGTTTCCAAGCGCCGGCTGGGGAGGGCGAACCGATGGACCGAACATGGTCCGGCTGAGCAGGCCGCTGACAGCCAGCGCCTGGTCCCTCACCATCTCCGCCGACAATCGGAGCCGCGGCCCACGCGCGAGCAGACGATTTCGCGGATCCTTCTCGGCAAGCTCAGCTGTCACCCTTGATGATTGCCTGTAGACCGCCGAGGTGACGATAAATTTCAGCAGCTGGCGAACGTTCCATTTCTCGCGCAACAGGTAAAGGGCAAGATGGTCAAGGATCGCGGGGTGCGAGGGTTTCGCTCCCCTGAGCCCGAAATCTTCGCTGGTCTCAACCAGGCCGAGACCGAAGAGCTGCTCCCAGTAGCGGTTGACGATCACCCTCGCCGTCAGCGGGTTGCTGCTGTCCATGAGCCAGCGCGCGACGCCGAGGCGGTCCGGCTTGCTGCCCGCGGGAAGAGGAGGAAAAATCGAGGGCGTTCCCGGCTGGACCTCGCGCCCCTTCTGCTTGAAGCTCCCGCGAACATGAATGTTGGTCTTCCGCATGCGATTCGCGGGCCGCTCAACCATGACCGGCGTGGTCGTCGTCTTGAGCGCCCCGATCTTCTTTTTCAACTCGGCGATCTTCGCGGCCTCGGGAGAGGCCCCCGCGGTGCCTGAAAAGGCGAGAATCTCTTTTTTCTGCGCGGCACTGAGCTTCGCGCCGCTCTCTGGCACGGCAAGCTCGCTGCTGGGCATGGGGGCGGCGGCCTGGCGTTGGACGAACACCGGCTTGTGGCCCCCATCCAGCAACGCCACCCGGAAGCCGGCGAGGCGAGAGCCGACACCTCCATCCGTTCGATTCCAGATCACGACCTTGTCAACACGACGGACCGACCCGAGATCCACCTCCCACCAGGGGCCCTGGTCCTCTTGCGTATGGGTCGTCGACTTCGCGACATGGTAGTCGCCGTTGGTGTTTCCGTCGATCGCCAGGGCG
>CAJWMA010000007.1 GCA_913042995.1 uncultured bacterium
CCGTTGCTCCAGGCCCGGTCGGCCCAGGTGTGCACCGCGCGCACCTTGCCGATGGCTCCGCTGCGGATGACCTCGACGCCGGTGCGGTAGGCAACGTGCGAGTGGATCTGGATACCCATCTGGGTGACCACCCCGGCCTTCTTCGCCGCCAGGCGAATCTTGCGGGCTTCGTCGATCTCGTGGCAGAGGGGTTTCTGGCAGTAGACGTTCTTGCCGTGGTTGAGTGCTGTCATCGTGATCGGCGCGTGCATGTGGTCCGGCACGGTCACGTGGCAGGAGTCGATGTTCTTGTGTTCCTTGTCGAACATTTTCCGGAAATCGTTGAAGCGGGCGGCCTTCGGGAACTTCTTCGCGACCGAGCCGAGATGCCCGTCATCGATATCGCAGAGAGCGACGATTTCAGAGTGCGGACTACTGGAGAGCATCCGGAGGTCATAGCCTCCCATGCCGGTGACGCCGCAGGCCGCGTGGCGGACCTTGGTGTTGGCCGGATAGGCGTTGGCGATGGAGATGGCTCCGGCGGGAAGGACGATTCCTGCCGCCGCGCCCTTGAGGAAGCTACGACGTGTTGTTGGTTTTTTCATGGTCTCGATCTCTCCGGTTTTAGAGTTTTTCTTTGTTGGAGGGGGAACGGTTGTTCCCGGAGCGTTTTCTTTACGCCCATGGTATTGCATGGGAAGGCGATCGACAAGCCGCCTTCACCTCCATCTTGCGATCCAGTGCCTTGAAGCTTTTGACGATTTAAAGGACAATCGATTCACGTTTTTTCCGCTGAAATAACCAGGTTACCCCGGGAGGCAGTCTTTGCCGGCCAGGTGGGTCCCGTATCAAAAGGAATCGACATGAGCCTGACTCGTATTCTGTTTTTGTTGTTGGCACTGGTCCTGTTCGCATCCGGTGGTTGGGCAACAGAGCCCGCCCGGGTGGATTTTGATACCAGCCGTTTTGTTCCTGTTGATACCAGCGGATTGCTGGGTTCTCCCGATCCGCTGCCGCCTCTTGTTGTAGAGAAGGTTTTTCCCAATCTCAGCTTCATCAGGCCAGTCGCGCTGACCAATGCCGGTGATGGCTCCGGGCGAATCTTCGTGCTTGACCAGCCGGGGGTGATCTATGTCTTCCCCGAGGACAATGAGGTCAAGAAGCCCGGCGTCTTCCTCGACGTCAGCGAGAAGATCATGTCGCCGCTGAAGAACAGGCCAGGTCACCCCGAGGATGGCTTGCTCGGGCTCGCGTTTCACCCGGACTATAAGAACAACGGTATCTTTTTTACCTACTACACGGGCCCTTCCGAGCTCAAGGCGCCGCCCGCTCCCAAGGGCAAGCCCCAGAAGGTCCTGGGCAAGTCGATCATTTCACGCTGGAAAGTTTCGAAGGATCCTGACAAAGCGGATGCCGGTTCCGAGGTGGTTCTCTTCGAGGTTGAGCAGCCCTACGGTAATCACAATGGCGGCAGTATCGAGTTTGGTCACGATGGAATGCTCTATGTTCCCTTCGGAGATGGTGGCCTGCGTGATGATCCGCACGCCAACGGCCAGAATCTTTCTACCCTGCTGGGGACGGTGGTGAGGATCGATGTCGACAGGAAGGATCCCGGCAAGGAATACGCGATCCCTCCGGACAATCCATTCGTCGGCGAGGCCGGAAAAAAATTCGGCAAGGGAACCCGGGGTGAGATCTGGGCCTACGGCTTCCGCAATCCCTGGCGCATGGCCTTCGATTCCCTGACCGGAGATCTCTGGCTGGGAGATGTCGGGCAGAATCTCTGGGAAGAGATCGATGTTGTCGTGCGTGGAGGAAATTACGGCTGGAAGATTCGCGAAGGAAAGCACGCCTTCGAGAACGCGAAGGATGCGAAGAGCACCGGGCAGCCGTTCACCGAGCCGGTCTGGGAGTACAAGCGTGCAGATGGCCGGTCAATCACCGGTGGGTTGGTCTATCGCGGAAAGAAGCTCCCCGAGCTCTACGGGACCTATCTCTACGGAGACTTCGCAACCTTTAACGTCTGGGGACTGCGCTACAACGGCAAGGAGGTGACCTCGAACACCTTGATCGCCCGCTCACAGCTTCCTGTAACAGCTTACGGGGAAACCGAGGCTGGCGAGGTTTATGTTCTCAGCTTTGAGGGACCTGCCGGGAAGGATATCAGGAAGCTGAATTTCGGCACGGTGTTCAACCTCCAGAAGGGCGGGATCTATCGTTTCGCCAGGCGCGCCGTTGCCGAGAAAAAGAGCAAGCCCTTTCCGCGCAAGCTGTCGGAGACAGGACTCTTTGCCAACCTGAAGACCCTGCAACCGGCTCCCGGGGTGATTCCCTACGATCTGAATGTTCCCCTCTGGTCTGATGGAGCTGCCAAGGACCGCCACATAGCCCTGCCGGCCGGCGGCAAGGTCAAGTTCAGCGCCAACGGCCACTGGCAGTTCCCCGTCGGTACGGTCACGATCAAGACCTTCAGCCTCGGTGAGGGCCGAAGGCTGGAGACCCGCCTGATGGTTCACTCCGACCGTGGCTGGGATGGCTATACCTACCTGTGGAACGAGGAGCGTACCGAGGCACAACTGCTCGACTCGGCCGTGCGCCGCAGCTACAAGACCGGCAAGGATGGCTCCCAGGAGTGGTATTACCCCAGTCGCTCGGACTGTAATTCCTGCCACACCAAGACAGCCGGGTTCGTTCTCGGTCTCAACACCCGCCAACTCAATCGTGGTCACGACTACGGTAAGGAGGAGGCCAACCAGCTGGATGTCCTTTCAAAGCTTGGGGTCTTCGATTCAAAAATCGGCAAGCCGACTGATCATCCTGCCTATCCCGATTGGGAAGCCAAGGGGGGAGATGCCGACGCCCTCGCCCGCGCCTACCTGGATGTAAATTGCTCGGTCTGCCACGCTCCGGGAGGGACAGGGGTGGCGAAGGCGGACCTCAGGTTCAACACACCGCTGGATAAGGCGGGGATTCTCAACGCCGAACCGGTCCAGAAGCGCTTTACTGTTGAGGGATCCAGGGTGATCCTGCCCGGCAAGCCAAAGAAGTCCGAGTTGCTGCTGCGGATGATGCTCAAGGGAGAGGGACGAATGCCCACCATCGCGAGCTCGAAGGTTGACGAGAAAGCGGTCAAGGTCATCAAGCGCTGGATCAGGAAGCTTCCGGCGGAGTAAAGGCGCCCTGGGAAGTGTCGGTTGGCTTAACACGCTTGAATGTGCCGCCTGTTTGGATTCCAATAAGTGTTCAACTCAACCTCACGGGTCTGAGGTCTGGGCCTTTCGGGCGCGGTAATTAAAACAGTGACCGCTTACGGTCACTCTCTCGCGCCGTTGTTATTCATAATCGTCAGGAGAACTTCACATGTTTTCACGCAAGGTGTTTGTGATTGTCTGTGTCCTGGGGCTTTTATTTTCCGGTTCTCCCAATCCAGCGGTTTCGCAGGAACTCGAGGGCGCCTTTATTTTCGGTTCCAGGAATCTCTCCTGCGCTGTTGAGAGCGCCCCGGGCGAGACCTACACAATGGTCCATCATTCTTCTCCCGGCGCGATCGCCTACGAGTCTCAGCGTGGGTGGGGATACGAGGTTCTCGTTCCCGGCGATGCATCCCGCGGCGGCTACGGCCAGTTCGGCCCGTTCGACGATTCGCCGAACGGACGCACCGCCTTTGTCGATAACAGCTGTCCCACGGAGATCTACGATTCCTTCATCGGCGCCAAGAACTTCATGATGAATTGCGACGAGTTTGTCGTCGGTGACCGGGAGACAGCCTGCTCCGAGGTTGGACTGACTCCCGACGGCATCATCTTCCGCATCGATGTTCCCAATGGTTTCTATCGTTTCGTTGGCGCCTTCGGCTCCGCTGACAATCGCCACACCAGCCGGATCCTCATCGAGAATGGCGGAGAAGGTAATCCGAGCATGATCTCCGATGACCACGTGGTGCTCGTCAACAACCATGACCAGGCGGAGCACTGCCCGGGCACCTTCGCCAGGGTTGGCTTCGGCTGCAAGCTGCCGCCTGAGGGAAATGGTCCGCTGTTCATCGATATGGATGAAGATGGGTACAGCAGCGATGGCGGGCCAGCGAGCCCGGTCATCGAGGTTACCGAAGGCTACATCAGGATGCACCAGCTGCAGGGCAATGCAAATGGCGGAGCCTGCGGAGCGCGGGATCCCAATGGCGGTAACGCGGTGTTGCTGGAGATCTGGAGTGTTGAGGGAGAGGACGCTGGCGGGTTTCTCGTCGGGCTCAATCGAACGTTCAATCCCGCTCCATTCTCTCCCGGGCAGACGGTGGCGATAAGCCTGGATGTTTCAAATGTCCAGGGAACGACCACTGTAGCCGAGACCTTCCCCGAGGGCTGGACGCTTGTGGAGGCTGGGGGCGGAGCTGTCGAGGGCAACACCGTGACCTTCTCGGTAGATGCTGACAGCGTTATCGAATATTCGGTAAGGTCTCCTTCCGGGCAGTGCGGCGCGAGCGAGTTTTCCGCGATGCTCACGCCCGAGGGGGGGTGCGAGTCAAGCTCATCCTCTTCCGCCGTCTGTGAGCCTGTGGATTGCGGCCTGCGAAGCACCGGTGGTCCTTCCAGGATGCTCCAGATTGGTCCGATCGACCTCGGCGCCGTGGCGGGACCGGCCTGCGATGATTCCGGCCGACTCGGCGCCACCGATTATCTCACCGATGGTGAGATCGGCGAGACCAACCTCCTGTTCGAGGAGGGAGATGAGGTCCTGCCTGATTTCGGAGGGGAGGCTGGAGGAGTCGGCGTGGCGTTCGCCATGAATCCCGAGATCAACCCCGGGGGCCTGGATGGGATTCTCAACGTCTGGTCGGCGCAGACCGACAACTTTGGCTACATCAACCACAACCTGGCTGAGAATATTGGCGACCCGGTAGATGATTACATTATCTACAGCCTGACCTACCTGGAGAACACGACCGACAGCTGTCTCGAAACGATCCTGGAGGTTGGCAGCGATGACGCGGTCAAGGTGATCCTGAACGGCTCCATGATCCACCTCAACGCGGTCTGCAGGGGCGTGCCGGGCTACGGGGCCGGTGATATGATCCCCACCACTCTGGTACCCGGCGGCAATGTGGTTCTCATCGCGGTGGTCGAACGCGGCGGCGGGACGGGCGTGAGGCTGGTGGTTCGCGATACGGCCGGCCAGCCGCTGGTGGATGGAAGCGTTCTCGCTTCCTGCAACCCGCCGGCTGATGTCGTCGGTTCCGCCAGCGCGACCCGTTCGATCGAGGTACTTTCTCCCGCCGAGCCTGGCGGCGAAATCAACGTGACCCTCGAGGTCCGCGGAGTCGTCGCCGGGGCGACCCTGGTGGAAACCTTCCCGGAAGGTCTCGAGGTAGTCGATGATGGAGGCGGAATCGTAGAGGGCAACACCATCACCTTCAGCCCGGATGCGGCTGGCGAGGTGATCTACGTTGTCGCCCTGCCGGAAGAAGATTGTCCATTTGATACCGCGGAGTTCTCGGGTTCCTTCTCAGCGGAAGGCGCCTGCGATTCCCAGGTAAGAGGCGATACGAGGGTCGGCTGTGTACAGCCTCCCTGTGAGCCTGATCCCGAAGCGCCGGAGGCCGAACTGGTGGCGGCCTTTGTCTTCGGGGTCCACTTTGATATCTGCGCGGTTCCCAACGATGATGGATTTGAGTACACCATCGTCAGCCAGACAGGTCCTGATGCGGTGGCCTATGATGAGGTGCGGGGCTGGGGTTACGAGGAGATCGTTCCCGGTGACGCCAGCCGCGGAGGCTACGGCCGCTTCGGTCCTTTTGATGACAGTCCAAATGACCGTAACCGCTTTGTCGGCGCCTGCCCGGAGGTCGTCTACGATTCCTTCATCGGCGCCAAGAACTTCCCAAGTCCCTGTGACGCCGGAATCGTCGGTGACCCGGACACTACCTGTTTCGATGGCGGTGTCCCGCCCTCGGGACTCGTCTTCCGTGTCGACCTGCCGGACAACGGGCTCTACCGTTTCGTTGCGGTCGTTGGAGAGGCTGACAATCCTCATGCCCACACCGTTGTTGTAGAAGATGGCGGGGAGGGTCCTCCCAGCGGTATCGGGGAAAACAACTTCGCCTTCCTGGTGCAGAATTTTGACCAGAACCAGCAGACAACCGGGCAGGTGAAGCCTGATTGTCTTGGCTGCGGGGTGTTTGCCAGGGTTGGATTCGATGACAAGATTCCGCCCCTGGGAGACGGGGTAGCTCCGGATCCCCAGTTCGTGAACTTCGACAGCGATGGGCTTCCCACCGCGAACTGTCCCGACAGTCCTGTTCTCGAGGTTACCGAGGGCTATGTCCGGATGCACCAGCTGCAGGGTAACGCCAATGTAGGCCCCGGCAGCAAGAACAACGGCACCCTGGCCGATCCCAACGGCGGGGACGTGGTCCTGCTCGAGGTCTGGCGCGTTGGAGATGGCGGAGAGCCTCCTCCGCCCCCTCCGGTTGAGGTTTGTGACAACGGCATCGATGACGACGAGGATGGCGCCACCGACTGTGACGACGCCGATTGTTCCGATGAGGAGAGTTGCCAGGAGCCGGCAGGAGACCTTTTCCGCCGCGGAGATGCGGATGCCAACGGCGCCATGCAGCTGACCGACGCGGTCTTTGTTCTGCTCTACCTCTTCTCTGGTGGGGGAGAGCCGCCTTGCATGGAGGCTTCGGATGCCGACAACAACGGCGCCCTGCAGCTGACCGACGCGGTCTACGTCCTGCTCTACCTTTTCTCCGGTGGAGATGCTCCGCCGGCGCCCGGCCCTGGAGAATGCGGGCCTGATACCGGAGATGTGGACCTTGGCTGCGGTGTCTACGACAGCTGCGGCGCCTGAGAGGATGCTTGCGGGCCGACCTGCGGGGAGGCTCGCAAGCGTCTTTTTTCGGCTGAGGAGTAAAAGATGAGCGATCTATTTTCCCGGCGCGCCTTTCTTTCCCGTTCCGGCCAGGCCACGGCCGTTGCGGCCGGTGCCATGACGTCGCCCGGCAGGGTCGCCGGCCAGGCGGAGGGGAAAAAGAAGATTCGCATCGCCCAGCTTGGCGTCGGTCACGCGCATGCGGCCGGCAAGATGCAGGCCTATCGCCAGAGCGGAGCTTTCGAGGTGGTCGGGGTCTGCGAGCCGGATGAGTCCCTGAGGCGGAAGGCCAGCGCAGCCGGGGTATACAAGGATCTTCGCTGGGTCACCCGGGAAGAGCTGCTCAACCTGCCCGGGCTCCAGGCGGTCGCGGTGGAAACCCGTGTCCGCGATTCGCTGGACCATGCCGAGGCCTGTGTGGATGCCGGCCTCCATATCCATCTCGACAAGCCCGCGGGCTCTTCGCTGCCGAAGTTCAGGAAGATTTTGCGCGCCGCCGCGGACCGGGAAAGGGTGGTCCAGATGGGGTATATGTACCGCTACAATCCGGGCATCGTCTTCCTGCGCGAGGCCCTCCAGAAAGGCTGGCTGGGAGAGGTCTTCGAGGTACATACGGTGATGAGCAAGGTGGTGGACGCCGGCGGCAGGAAGATCCTGGCGGAATACCCCGGAGGCGTCATGTTCGAGCTCGGCTGCCACATCATCGATCTCGTGGTCGGAGTGCTAGGCGCGCCTCGGAAGGTCTCAGCCTTTCCGCGCCACTCGAGCGAGCTGGCTGATGGCCTGGTCGATAATATGCTTGCCGTGCTCGAATATCCCAGGGCCCTGGCTACGGTCAAGTCGAGCGCCCAGGAGGTCGAGGGTTTTGCCCGCCGGCACCTTGTGGTCTGCGGCAGCGAGGGTACGCTCCAGGTCCAGCCGCTCGATTCACCAGCCGTCCGGCTGGCGCTCTCGAAGCCGAGGGGGAAATTCAGGCGAGGCTACCAGGATGTTCGTTTTCCGCGCTACTCCCGCTATGTCGATGACGCTGCCGATTTCGCCCGGATTATCAGGGGCGAGAAAGAGAGCGATTTCAGCATAGAGCACGATGAGGCGGTTCAGCGCGTTGTTCTCGAGGCCTGTGGGCTGCCTGTCGATCGTTGAGACCGCGTCCTCCGTGACTACTTTGCCTTGGTCTCTTTACGGAGGTCTACGCAGACCAGCTCGCTCGTGCTGCGCGCATAGAGGAAGCCCCCGGCAAGGGCGGGGTAGGCCCGTACCGTGTCATTAAGGATGGCGGCGCTGCCCAGGCGCCTGTAGCCCTTGGGCGAAACGCGGGCGAGGATGAGCTCCCCGGAGTCCGCCATCACCAGCAGCTTGTCTCCGGCGAGTATGAGGGTTCCGGATCCGAACTTCTTCTTTCCGGGCTGGGCTTCGCTCCAGGCGATCTTGCCTCCCGCGAGCGAGACGCAGCGAAGCTGGGTGCCGTATTCCTGCCGTCCATCGAAACCGTAGAGGTAGCCCGAGCTCTGGATGCTGGAGGAATAGTGGCTCGACAGGATGCGGTCGCCGGACCAGAGCTCGCGGTAGTCGCCTCCACTGGCCTTCAGGCAGATGGAGCCGGTCTGGTAGCTCGAGGAAAAATAGACCATGTCGTTGGTCAGGACCGGGGTGGCGGCGTTGACCGAGGCCCCGATCCGGGCCCGCCAGCGTTTTTCGTACAGGATGCTGCCTGTTCCCGGGTCAAGAATCACGATGCCCGTGCGGGTGAAGCAGACCAGTCTTGTCTTTCCAGCCAGCTTGCCGATGACAGGGGAGGAATACCCGGCCTCATCGCTGGTGGCGCCCCAGAGGGGCTTGCCGGTATCCGAGTCAAAGGCGACGATCCCGCTGCCTTTGCCGCCGGCGCCGATACCGGCTGTTCCGCCAACCTGGACGAAGACCTTTCCTCCTGAGACCAGGGGCGCGCAGGCCGTTCCGAAGAAGCTCTCGCGCGGCTTAAAGGAGGCGTGGGTATCGAGTCGCCAGATCTTTTTTCCGTTTTTGAGATCGGCGCAGTTGAGAATCCCAGCAGCCCCATTGGTGTAGACCTTGCCATTGTCGATGGTGGGCACGGCCCGCGGACCCTCGTCAAAGCCGAAGCGGTCCCTGTAGCTGGCCGGGTAGCTGGCGGTCCACAGGGGTTTTCCCGTTGCCGCATCGAGGCAGTCGAGGATCTCTTTTTCAGCCATCCTGTGGAAGAGCACAAGCTTGCCATCAGCCACGGAGGGACCGGCGAAGCCCAGGCCGATCTTTTTTCTCCAGGTAATGGCGGGGCCAGCCGAAGGCAGGGAGTCAACCAGCGCAGGTCCGCGGTAGACGCCATCTCTGCGCGGGCCGTGAAGCTGCGGCCAGTCGGCCGCTTCATCCGCGCCGGCCGCAGCCGTGATCGCCGGCAGGGCGGCGAGAATCAGGACGGTGATGGTTCTCCTGGAAGACATGTCTTTGTCCTGTTGCGTTTCGGGACGACTTTCAAATCAGGTCAATCAGTTTAGTCTCAGCTTTCGAAATAACCTACACAAAGCTAAAATGCGCCTGTCGGTTTTAGAGCCCGTCCAGGCCGGCCGGAAACGACAGCCTGGCGGTATCCCTTTCGCGCTGGAGACATCCCTTGAGTGAGCCCAAGAGAGCGAGCCTCTTCATCACCTGCCTGGTCGATTTTCTCTTCCCGGGAGTCGCCAGGGCCATGGTCAAGGTGCTTCGTCACTACGATGTGGAGCTGGAGTTTCCCGAGAACCAGACCTGCTGCGGCCAGCCGGCCTTCAATGCGGGCTTTCGGGGCGAGGCGCGGGAGCTGGCCCTGGCCTTTCTTGATGTATTCGAAGGCTGCGAGGCTGTCGTGAGTCCTTCAGGCTCCTGTGTCGCGATGGTGAAGGAATACTATCCCGAGCTTTTTTCAGACGATGACGAGCTCAACGGCCGTTTCCAGTCGCTGGCTGATCGAACCTGGGAGTTTTCGCAATATCTTACCGAGGTGCTCGGGGTCACCGAGTTTCCCGGACGGCGTGATGGCTCGCTGACCTGGCACGATTGCTGTCATTCGCTCAGGGGGCTCGGGGTTCGGGATGGCCCGAGGAGGTTGCTCTCTTCTGTCGAGGGAGCCGAGCTTCTCGAGCTTGAAAAGTCGGACGAGTGCTGCGGGTTTGGCGGGCTCTTTTCCGTCAAGTTTGATGAGATCTCTTCGCGGATGCTTTCGAATAAGCTGGCCTGTATTGAGAAGAGCGGGGCCGAGAGCCTGGTCGCGACCGATTGCAGCTGTCTCATGCACATGGCGGGCGGGCTGGAGAAGAGCGGCTCCGAGGTCCGGGCGCTGCATCTTGCCGAGGTGCTGGCCGACGCGCTCGAAGAGAGCGGGACCGGTTCGCAAGAGGAGGCGTCTCCATGAGGCCGCGCTCCGACCAGTTTCACGAGCTGTCGAGCGAAGCTCTCGAAGACAGCTTCCTGCGTGAAGCGCTGAAGAGAGCCAGCTCGAGCTTTCATGCCGCGAAGACGGATGCTGTCGATTCGATGCCGGACTGGGAGGAGCTTCGCCAGCGGGGACATGATCGAAAAAATCGCGCCATAGAGAACCTGCCCGAGGCGCTCGAGGTCTTCGAGAAGAACCTTCGATCCCGGGGCGGCGAGGTTCATTATTGTGAGGATGGAGCCGCTGCCAGGGACCAGGTTCTTTCGATCATTCGCTCCAGCGGGGGCCGCAGCGTCACCAAGAGCAAATCGATGGTTACCGAGGAGATCGCTCTGAATGATCATCTCGAGGCCGCCGGACTGAGTGTTCTCGAGGGAGACCTGGGTGAGTACATCATCCAATTGGCAGGGGAGCATCCCTCGCATATTATCGCTCCGGCTATTCACAAATCACGAGAGGAGGTGGCCGAGCTCTTTCACGACCACCTGGGGTCCGACCCCGATGCCGATATTCCTGAGCTCACTCGAGTGGCCAGGGAAACCCTGAGGGAAGCTTTTCTCGGGGCGGATATCGGCATCTCCGGAGCGAATTTTGTTATCGCCGAGACGGGCACGATCGTCCTGGTCGAGAACGAGGGTAATATTCGGATGTCGACAACTGTTCCCCGCGTGCATATCGCGGTGGTGGGTATCGAAAAGGTCCTTCCCAGGCGGTCCGACCTGGCCGCCCTGCTGCGCCTGCTTTGCCGCAGCGCCACCGGGCAGCGTGTCACCAGCTACATCTCCTTCATCAGCTCGCCGAGAACGGGGGGAGAGGGAGATGGTCCGGAGAAGCTCCATGTCGTCTTCCTGGATGCCGGCCGCTCGAGGCTCTGGGCCGATCCAACGCAGAGAGAGGCATTGAACTGCATTCGCTGCGGAGCCTGCCTGAATTTCTGTCCGGTCTACGGAAGCGTGGGCGGACATTCCTACGGCTGGGTTTACCCCGGCCCCATCGGCTCTGTCATCACGCCGCATTACGTCGGAATCGAGAAGGCCAGCCAGTTGCCGCAGGCCTCGAGTCTTTGCGGGCGTTGCGGCGAGGTCTGTCCGATGAAGATCCCGCTTCCCGATATGTTGCTTGGACTGAGGGCAAAGGCCGTTGAGGCTGGAAGCGCTGGTTTTTCTGAGAAGCTGTCCATGCGGGTTTTTTCCCTGCTGGCGAGGTCTCCGCGGCTCTGGCGTCTGCTGCTCGCCCTCGGCCGGCCGTTTTACAGGCTGGTTGCGCGCGCCGGCCTGGCCTCGATTCTTGGCGGGGCGGCCCGGCGCTGGAGCCGCAGCCGCAGCCTGCCGCTCCCCGGCAGATCCGGGTTCCGCCGCTGGTGGCGCGAAGACTCTGAGAGAGGGGGCGAGTGATGCCTGGAGATTACAGGGAGAGACTCTTTGGCTTTCTGAGGAGCAGGGCCGCCGGGCAGCCGGGAGAGCTCCTGGTGGAGGATCCCGCGCCGCGCCCTTCAACCGCTCCAGGAGCCGGAGATGATCTTGCGGAGCGTTTTCGTGCGGAGCTGTGCGCCGTTGGTGGAGAGGCTGTGAACCTCGGGGCGGTCGAGGATCCCGCCGCCGAGCTCGGGAATTGGGTGAAAGGGCTCGGGCTGGAGAGCGCCGTCATGGACAGCGACCCGGCCTGGGAGTTGCTCTCGCTGCCGGTCAGGGAGCTTCTCGATTCCGCTGGCCTCGCGGTTGATTCGGTCGGCAGCTCGGTGACTCCGCAGGAGCTCGCAGCTTATGACCTGGGGGTGACACTGGCCGACGCGGCCATCGCGGAGACAGGCACCATCGTGCAATGCGCGCGCCCCTTCCGGCCGCGCTCGATCTCGCTGGTGCCGCGTTGCCATCTCGTCCTTGTCCCTGGCGACAGGCTCCTGGGCGGATTGGAGGACTTCTTTGAAGGTATCGATGAAGGGGCTTCCTGGGCGGCGGGAGATGCCGACTTCGATTCCTATTTCACCTGGATCACCGGGCCCAGTCGTACAGCGGATATCGAGAAAACTCTGACGATCGGCGTCCATGGCCCGGAAAGAACAGGCGCTTTCGTGCTGGGGGAGGGGGTCTCCGATGACTGAGCGAAGTGGGATTTGCTGCTCCGGAAACTGGATTGTCGACAGGGTGAAGACGGTGGATGTGTGGCCGCAGGAGGAAACCCTCGCCAATATTCTGGACGAAGAATCAGGTACCGGCGGGGCGGCCTGCAATGTCGCCATAGATCTCTCCCGCTTCCAGCTGGGACTGGAGCTTTCCGGTCTTGGCCTGGTGGGGCAGGATGCCGATGGCCGGAGAATCCTGTCCGATTGCGCGGAGGCCGGGATCGACACCCGCTTCCTTCGCGCTGTAGAGGGTGCTCCTACAGCCTACACCGATGTCATGACGGTCAGGGAGTCGGGCCGGAGAACCTTCTTTCATAACCGAGGAGCCAACGCGCTTCTGTCCCCGGGTGACTACCCTCTTGACGAGCTGTCCTGCAGGATCCTGACCCTCGGCTACCTGCTGCTGCTCGATGGGATGGATGAGGACGACCCCGAATATGGAACCCGGGCGGCCAGGGTGCTGGCCGGCTGCAGGGAGAGGGGCATCCTGACCGCCGTCGATGTCGTCAGCGAAGATTCTGATCGTTTCGCCCGCATTGTCACGCCCGCCCTTGCGCATGTGGACTACCTGGTCATCAACGAGATCGAGGCCGCGCGGACGACCGGCACGGAGCTGCGGGGTGGTGAGATCCTGGATCGCGGAGCGCTCGAGAGGGCGGCCGAGCTTCTGCTCGAAAACGGGGTGAAGCAGGCGGTGGTGATTCACACCCCGGAGGCGGCCTTTGGTTTGACGGTTTCCTCTGAGGCGACCTGGATGGCCGCCCACACACTCCCCGACGGCTTTATCAGGGGCAGCGCAGGAGCCGGCGATGCCTTTTTCGCCGGCATGGTCGCGGGGGTATACGAGGGCTGGGGTCTTGGGGAGTCCCTGCGTTTTGCCAACGCCGCGGCGGCAAGCTGTCTTCGTCATCCTACCTGCTCCGGCGGAGTGGGCGACGCGGCGGAGATCCGTGAGCTTGCTGACAGCCTTCCCCTGCGCGAGGATTGAATTGGTGAGCAAGCCAGGGATCAACGCGGGAATCGAGAAGCTCAGGGCCGAGGCCCTGGATATTTTCCAGGCGGGTGTCGCTGAAGCGGATCCAGCCAGGGCGGTCGAGCGAGCTCTGGACGCCGCCGGCTCGCTGCCCGTGCCGGGCCCCGGAGGAGTCATTCGAGCCGTGGCCTTCGGCAAGGCTGCCTGCTCGATGGGACAAGCCCTGGGCGCTGTCCTGGCTGAGGCCGGTCTCGGCTGGAGGGGCCTGGCTGTGGTGAACAGGGAAAACCTTGCGGAGATCGATGGCTTTCGTGTCCTGGTTGGCGGCCATCCGCTGCCGGATGATGCAGGGGTCGAGGCCTCGCGGGAGGTGGCGGAGTTCATCGCCGAAGCGGGTGATAACGATCTGACCTTCCTCCTCGTCTCGGGTGGAGGTTCCGCTATCCTGTCGGCGCCGGCGGAGGGGATCACCCTCGCTGACAAGCTCGACTGTACCTCGCGGCTGCTTGCCTGCGGGGCGGACATAGGCGAGATCAACACCGTGCGTAAGCACCTCTCCTTTCTCAAGGGGGGAGGGTTGGCGGCGCGGCTGGGCGGCGGCGAGCTGGTGACGCTGATCCTCTCCGATGTCATAGGAGATGATCTTTCCACGATCGCGAGCGGTCCCGCTGTTGCCGATCCAACGACCTTCTCCGATTCGACCAGGGTGTTGCGCGCCCGCGGAATCTATGACGATGTGTCGCCTGGAGTGCGGGAGAGACTCGAGGCGGGCTGTCGGGGAGAGGTTCCCGAGACGCCAAAGCCGGGAGCGCCTGTCTTCAAGCGGGTCAGCAGCTTTCTCGGGGGCTCCAACAGTCTGAGCCTGGCCGCGGCCTCCCGTCGCGCCCGGGAGCTCGGCTATACCGTGAATGTTTTCAGCGAAGCGCTCATTGGCGAGGCCCGTGAGGCCGCGGCCGGCCTTGCCGGCGAGCTTGTCCGCGTCGAGGGGCAGGAGGGGGGCATCGCCATACTGGCCGGCGGAGAGACCACGGTCACCCTGGGAGGGACCGGGCGCGGCGGGCGCAACCAGGAGCTGGGCCTGGCCTTCGCGCTGGAGAGCGGCGTCGGGAGCTCCGGCCGCGCCTGGAGCTTGCTCAGCGGGGGGACAGATGGGATCGATGGGCCGACCGATGCGGCTGGAGCCCTGGTTGATTCTCTCACGCTGGAGCGCGGGGGAGGCTCGCCCCGGGCGGCGCTTGACGACAACGATTCCTATACCTTTCTTGAAGCCGCAGGCGGCCTGCTGAAGACCGGGGCCACCGGGACCAATGTCGCCGACCTTCAGATCCTGCTGCTGGCTCCCCGGGGCTGATCAGCCGCGCGCGGCGAGGATCCAGGCGCGCGCCTTCTCCGGATCGATCCCCCTGGCGATGTCATCGTCGATCTTCAGGGAACTGCCGACGATAGCTCCGTCCGCGGTCTCCAGCAGGGAGGCGATATTGGATTCGGTCGCGCCGCTGCCGATGAAGAGGTGACGGTCCGGAACAGCCTGCCTGACCTCGGTAAGCTCCTCCGGGGCGACCGGGGCGCCGGTCGCCCTGCCGGTAACGATAAGTCCATCGGCGAGCCCCCTGTAGGCCGTCTCCCTCGCCAGGTCAGCCAGCTCGCGCGCTGTTCCCAACTGGACGGCATGCTTGACGTCGACATCAGCGAGGATTCCGAGCTTGCCGCCGAGCTGGCTTCTCAGACGCAGCGTCTCTGCGGCTCGGCCTTCGATGATTCCCTGGTCTGTAAGCATCGCCGAGGTGTGGACATTGACCCTGATTCCATCGAGCCCCGCGCCGGCCGCTATCGAGAGCGCCGCCAGCGGGTCATTTCTCAGCACATTGACGATGACGATGGCCTCGCTGGTTGGAAGCTCGCAGGCGATCCGGGTCATCACCGCCGTGGTGACCGGCGGCACCGTCTCGGGGAAGAAGGGGAGATCACCGAAGTTTTCGATGACGTAGCCGTCGAAGCCCGCCCCGAGGAGGTTTTCCGCATCTTCTCGCGCCGCCTCGATGACGGTGTCCAGCCGTTCGCTGTCCTTGCAGCCGGGACTGCCCGGCAGCGGCTTGAGGTGGACCACCCCCAGGAGAATCTTGTCTCGAGGCCTTTCCCTGCTCAGCAGGAGTTCCTGTTTGTCTTCACTCAAGGCTGCTCTCCGGTTCGGGCTCCGCGGTCGGCAGGTCAAAATCGATGACCCCGTCGAATTCGGTCCTCTTCGCCGTGGCCGGCTCACCCTTCAATCCCTCCAGGTCATTGGTTACCTGGGATGGCGGCAGCTCAGCCTCCCGGAAGATCATCATCGGCGCGGGCTCATCGATGGCCTGGGAGAAGGGCGCCAGGATTTTCCAGAGCTCGTCGCCGGTGACGAGCAATTCGTCCGTGACCTTTCGGGAGCCAAAGAAGCTTCTCTTCTGACGCACTCTCTCGAGCAGGACCAGGTCTGTGAGCGGGATCACCGCGGGTACATCCGTGCGCCAGACGCAGAGCGAGAGAACATCGCCGTTGTAGGCGGCCGGCTGAACCTGCAGTACATCGAGTCCCTCTTCCCGGTATTTCTCGCGAAGCCCAGGGCAGGAGGCTGCGTAGCCGAAGAAGTTGCGGGAGCGCTCATCGCTCCAGCGAATGAAGTCGAGCTCTCCCTTGAGCTCTAGAAAGACGGACTTCTGGGTTTTCAGCCAGCTGTCGTACAGCTCCTCAGAGCTGTAGCTGCCAGCCTCGCCTCCTCCGGGCGCCTGGGGATCAATCGAATCGAGCCCGGCGGACCGGGCGATCGACAGCAGGAAGGAGATGGCCTCCCTCGCTACCCCCGAAGGCTGAAAGAGGGGAATGTTGATGGTCACCGTTGGCATGTCGATGACGGGATCCTGCTCTTCCTCCTCCTCTTCCGCGCCGGGGAGGTTCGCCTGCTCGAGGTCGCCCGCATCGGGTAAAACGGAGGTGGCTCCGGCGGCCTCCTCGTCTTCATACCCGTCGTGTTCCGCCGCTGGTTCTTTTTCAAGCAACCCGGGATCGAGCAGGATAAAGAAGCGGACGCTGTTGTCCTGGTTGTGATAGACCAATTGGGTCGGGTCCGACCTGTCCTGGATAAGCCAGGGGGATTCGGCCAGCTTCCTGCCGATGGCTTCGCCATCGAGGGTTTCGGAAGAGGAAGGTACCAGGAAAAGATCAAATGTCTTCATCTCTACGGGACTCTGAAACTGGTCATGGGTTGCCTGACCGGATAAGGTACCCATTCTTTCAAAAGCTGTCGCATTCTTTTCATTACCTCGTTGGTATTCCTTCATGAAAATCTGGGCAATCAGTGATCTCCATCTCGGCTTTTCTACCGGAAAGTGGATGGACAAGTTCGGGGAGCACTGGAAGGGTCATCATGAGAAGGTCGAGACCGCCTGGAGGGAGCTGATTGAACCGGACGATCTCGTGTTGCTTCCCGGGGATTTCTCCTGGGCCATGAAGGCGGTAGATGTCGCTGTCGAGCTTGAGTGGCTCTCAGTGCTTCCCGGTAAGAAGGTGCTCATCAAGGGCAACCATGACTATTGGTGGCCTGGTTCGCACAAGAAGCTCAACGAGCTGCTTCCGGAGGACATCTACGCGATCAAGAAGAGGGCTGTGGTCGTGGACGGCGTTCCGATCATCGGCGTGCGCGGGGGGGACTTCATCCCGTGGTGTCCTCCTGATGAGGAACTTGGAGCGGAGGCCCTGGAGAAGGCCTTCGCGACACTTCAGAAGGAGCGCCGGGAGCTGCTCCAGTCCATCGAATACCTTGCGGGTATCTACGAGGGAGAGCAGCGGCCGATCGCGCTCTTTCATTATCCTCCCTACCGGATCGGTTCCAGCGAGAGCGCCTTTACCCGGATCCTTGAGTCGGCTGGCTGCAGCCATTGTCTCTTCGGGCATCTTCATACCAGCCCCGAGTGGGAGAGGGTCTTCAAGGGCGAGTCCAATGGGGTGAGCTACCGGCTGGTGAGTTGCGATTACCTGGATTTCAGGCCGCTCCTGATCGATGAGCGTGATTGAGCGGGTTGCCGCTGCCGGTCGCGCGGTCAGCCAAGGAGGCTGTCGAGCTCGATCTTTTCGAACCCATTAAAGACGGCGGTTGCCTCGCCGAGAGAATCGGCCGGATGTGTCGTAGCCAGGGCAAAGACAGCCATGCCAGCCGCGTTGGCCGCCTCGATCCCGGTCGGCGAGTCCTCGAAGGCGAGGCAGCGGTTCGGGGCGAGGTCCAGGGCCGCGGCGGCATCCAGGTAGGTCTGCGGATGCGGCTTGGGTAGCTCGACATCCCTGCGGCAGGTGATGGACTCAAATAGCTCGGCGTAGCCGCCGGCCTCAAGGAAGAGCTCCGGATTGCGGCTGGATGTGGCGACAGCCGTTTTCAGTCCCCGGTCGCGAGCCGCGGTAACGAATTCGCGTGCTCCCGGAACCCTCTGGACGCCTTCCTCGCCCAGTACGATGCGGACATGGTCCTCCTTGAGCTGCATGAGCTCCAGGAGCCGTTGCTCTTCAAGCGGGCCGAGGATGCTCATCAGCACGTTTTCCCTGGAGATTCCCAGTCCGGTGTCTCGATAGGCTTCCCAGGAATAATCTATTCCTGCGGTTGCGAGGGTCGCCCGGTAGGCTTTCCAGTGGACCCGCTCCGAGGAGACGAGGACTCCATCCATGTCGAAGATAAGAGCCTGGGGATGATCCGTGGGTGTCTGCATATCCATCTCGGGAGGATCGGGGTTCTTTTTGCCCCCATCTGGCTGTTGCCATTGCCCGTTGTCAAGACTGGAGCCGTCTGCTATAAACGGGTTTCAAGTGCAGAGGGGACCGAGAGGCGGCATGGCCAAGTGGTAAGGCAACGGTTTGCAAAACCGTCATCCCCGGTTCGAATCCGGGTGCCGCCTCCATTTTTCAGCTCGGCGAGATTCCATCCTTTGCCTGGGCGGCCAGCGCTCTCTGGTAGCTTGCGGCGCCCATCAACTGCTCCATCTCCTTGAGCCGGCTGTCGATGACCGATGCCACCGGTCTTGAGAAATCCTCGCTTTGCAGCCGGGCTGTGGGGGCGCTGCTCTCAAGGAAGGAGAGCGCGCTGGTGTATTTCTTCAGTGCGGCTCCCAATTGGACCCGCTCGCGTTCGAGGTCGCCCATGAGAAGATGGCAGGTGGAGAGCTCCAGCACATCGCCGAGCGCCGCGGCTGTTTTTTCAGCTTCATTGTAGAGAGAGAGCCCCTCTTCGTAGGCTCGTCTCTCCCTGGCGATCATCGCCCGGGCTCGTAGAACCTTGAGCAGGCTCCTCTTGTCGTCAACCGCGCGCACCAGCTTCTCGGCATCCATGAATTCGGTCTCGGCCTCCAGGAAACGGTCGGCCTTCTGATGGAGCTGGCCGATCTGTACCTTCATCGCGGCGAGCAGGCTTGTTCCCTTTTCACCGTCGCTTCCCTGCAGCTTTGCCACGATTTCCCGGTAGCTCTTCATGGCCTCGTTCTCTCGTCCGCATTGGTAGAGGACATTGGCGAACTGGACCCTTGTTGCCAGCCAGATGGCTTCTTCACCCAGCTCGCGCGCCAGCTCTCCACCTTCCTCGTAGTGGGCCGCCGCCGCGTCGAGATCTTCCCGCAGGTAATGTATATTTCCGATCTGGTGCAGGACGCGGGCGAGATTGGCCTGGTCGCCGCTGTTTTTGAGCTCCTGTTTTACCTGCTCGTAGAGATCGAGGGCTTCATCGTATCGATTGTCGTTCTTGTAGATGATAGCAAGGTTTCCGAGGCTGACCGTCCGTATGTTGCCGGAAGTCGTCTCGATGGTCTCCAGCAGAACCTTCTTGGCCAGGCCGTGGTAGCCCAGTCTCAGCAGCTCCTCGATGAAGCATTTCTGGAGTTGGCTGGCCTCCTCGTAGTGCCCCGCGCGCAGGAGGAACTCCCTGGCGTTGTACATCGACCAGGTGTTGGTGCTGCTTCCGGGCAGGCGCAGGTAGTAGTTCGCGGCACAGGAGCGCAGAGCGCGAATCCGCTCGGCGTCGGGGGAGTGAAATCCCTGGCAGGCCGCGTCGTTTACAAAGGGATGAAGCTGGCAGCTGATGCCGGTGGAGCCATCTCTCCCGCTCACCTGCAGCAGCCCGTATTCTTCGAGCTCAACCAGACGCTCGTCGGTATTTTCCCGGCTCAACTCGATCTCCTCTTCAATTCCATCGCAGAGGCTGCGGAGCAAGCCCCGGGTCAGCGGACGTCCGAATTCAGCCAGGATTTCAAGCAGTTCCCTGGTCGCCGGGCGAAGCGTCTCCATGGCTTTCAGGTAGGCGCTCTCGAGATCTGGTCCATTTTCTCTCTGCCGTTCGAGCTCGGTCCGGCCTGTAGAGCTGGAGCTCATTCGCGCGAGGAGTCGAAGCAGGAGTGGATTGGAGATGTCGCGGGGGACAGCGCTTTCGGTCGCCAGCAGGGCCCAGAAATCCCGTGTCTCCACCAGGGAGAGCCCCGGAAGTTCGATCCGTTCTATTCCGGTTCCCGCCGGGGGGGGCTCGGAAGAGGTGAAGATGAGCATTCCCGAGGCGCTTTTTTCAAGACTCGAGCAGGCTGAGACGAAGTTCTTGAGTGACACCTGGGAATCGTCATCTTCGCCGATTGCGAGATGATGGAAATCATCGAAAAAGACGGCCACCGGATGCATGCTGAGTAGGTTGACCAGAACGGAGAGCTTTGCTTCGAGCTGTGATCTCTGCCCGAGCACCTTGTCCAGGTCTTCGATTCCAGCCTGCAGCAGGAAATCGTTGAGCCAGTACAGAGCCTCCTCGATGCGCATACCCCGGTAGCAGATGATTCTCTTCATCGCCCTGAATCGTTTCGAGGCCGAGAGGGTGTCGATGACAGTTGTGGTCTTGCCTGTTCCCGGCGGCGCATCGATCCACAGCGCCGCGGCTGTTTGGCTCTCGATGAACCGGGCAACCCTGTCCATTGACATGGTGCGCAGGCGGCTGCGAAGGCAGAATGGTGCTTCCAGGCTGACAAGTGTTCTCTCACCAGACCCGTTGAGATACTCGTTCATGCAGTTTTATCGACGGAGAGAGAAGCCGCCCTTGATCTCATCAGGGTGGGAGGGCTCGTTCTGATAAGAGAGCTAAGCTTTCAAGGGCCGATAGGGTCGAGCCAGGGGGCGGAAGCCGCTCTCTCACAGGATATTGGGAACAACTGGGCGGCCTGGAGCGCGGCTGGGTGAGGGCCAGTAGCAGTCCAGGAGCCGGGTCCGGCTGGCAGCTCAGTCGGAGCGGTTTCTGCCCCTGGGGTTGAACCGGGCTCTCTGCTCCCCGCCGGTGGCGGCAGAGTATTTCTTGGCTGTTTCAATTACGTGCCGCTTCCAGAGCAGATCAAGCTCTTCGGTTTCCTTTTTGAAGTGTGTCGTGAGAGCCTTCTCCTGGAAGTTGACGTAGCTGAGCCAGTAGGTCTTGAGAGCATCTTCGTCGTCTTCGGGCGGAGCAAGGGGAGCCTCCTGACCTTTCAGGTCGCGAAGAAGAGCCTGCAGGTAGCGCGGGCTCTTGCGAACCCTGTAGAGGAAATCGACAAGGGTCATCGCCATTGCGCGGCTGCGTTTTTCCTGCCGCCGTTTGATCTCCTGTGATTCGAGGAGGTAGTAGATGTTGTCTTCATTGTTTTCCGCGCTGAGAACATCCGCGGCAGTCTTGAAGTTCCGGTAGAAATAGGCCTTGTCTCGAGCATCCTTGCCGCGGCTCATCTTGGCCATGCCGATGATCTGCTCTGCGATCCCGTCCTGCAGCCACCAGCCAACCCGGCGGTCGGTTCCGTTGAGATAGGTGATCGCATCGGTTGCAAGAATCCTGGTTGCGGCCGCGCTTTCGGGTTGCCAGAGCGTTGTGTGTTCCTCGTTCGTATAGCCGTACTCCGCGTTTTTCGCGTAGTCAACCTGGTCGACAATCTCTGCGAATTGCTGGTATTGCTGCTCGGAGCGCAGGAGAACAAACTGGACCTTGGCGGGCCAGAGAAGAGCATTCTTGCCCTTGATTCCGAGGAAACTGGAGACCAGCTTCTTCGAGTTCTTCAGATGGCTGACGAGCTGCGCCATCTTGGGGTGCTTGGCCGAGGAGAGCGTGGTGTGGATAAGGAAATCCTGGTCCTCGTAGGTATGAAACTCAATGTTGAGGGTCTCGCTGAGGGACGCGGCCCACTCTTTTTTGCGGATGACATCAGCGGCGAACTGGTTGGCGTCTACTGTCAGTTCGCTTCCCGCGGTTCCCTCTTCTCCCGTGGCCGCGGGACTCTCAGGCGCCGCCGGAGCCTCAGCCTCGACCGGAGATGGAGCTTTGGTTATGACGATTTCGGGGGTGGCCTCAGCCTCGGCCGGGTTTCCGGAGGAACTCCGGCTTCCGGAGCCGCTGGACCGTTTCGCGATTTCGGTTTTGAGTACCCAGGTGCTTCCGTAGCGTACGTAGCCGAGAGAGTCGCGGGCGCCTTCGTGATCTTCGTCGATCAGGAGAGTCTCTTTCAGGTAGAAGGCGGCGTGGCTGCCAAGCTGGTTCTGGCTGCACCAGAGAGAGAATTGAAAGTGAGCGCTCGCATCTCGCGGAGGAACCTTGGCCGCCCGCCTGCAGTATTGCTCGAGTACGCTCTCACCCTTGGCGGGCTTGTCGTTCTGGGCTGTCAATGAACTCTGGATAAGAAGGACAGCGATGAGAATGAGGAGGTTCTTCATGACTGGAGTACTCCGGATAGTTCGTAAATTATTCAATAGGAAGATTGTAAGGCAATGACTGGCATGACGCCAGCGGCTAAGAGACCGGTGGGAGCTGAGTCGGAGGAGTTGCGATATCGTCAAAAAACGCTCCAGGGACAGTTCTGGAGTGGTTTCCCGGCGACTTTTGGCTCCGTTGGGGAGGCCTGGTTAGAAAAGATTTCCGATCGAGAACAGGAAGAAGCGGGTTTCGTCCTGGGGCTCTCTCTGGATCGGTGTTCCGAAATAGAGCCCGATGGGAATCGGCATTCCACCGAGTAGCGGGAAATTGAGCCTCGCGCCGAATCCCAGCACATAACGCATGTCCTCAAATCGAAAATCCGAAGGATCCTGAAGATTGCCGTAGTCCAGGAAGACCACGCCTCGCAGAACCTGTTCGAATACCGGGAAGCCGTATTCGACTGTACCCCAGACCTGGCTGGTGGCGCCGGTGGGGATGCCGTTTTCGTGCGGCCCCATGCCCCTGTAGCGAAAGCCCTTGACGTTCTGCGGGCCGCCGAGGAAGAGGCGCTCGAAAATAGGAATTTCATCCGTGTCGCCGAAGGGTTCGATCAATCCAAGGTTTGCCTTGAGCGCCACCACGTGATGGTTGCCGTCCTCCTGCTTGTAAACGGGGAAGACAAGGCTCTGGCCGATCCGGATCTTGTGGAAATCGATCTCGCTGCCGAAGAAGCTGCCGGCGATCTCGTAGTCCAGGGTTTCCTTGTGTCCGGCATAGGGGCCTTCATAGGGACGGTAGAGCAGCTTGTCGTATTCGAGTCCCAGGGTCAGGCCAATAATGTCGGTGGTGCCCGCGACATCCTTGGCATCCTGGGGAGCATCGTCGTCGACATTGTCGACCTTGATGTTGCCGACGCGGGCTCCGATCCTGGTCCGGAGATCCCGGTCAAAATCAAAGGCGTGGCTTATGCTCGGCAGGAAGCCGGTATGGCGTTCTTCCCAGCGCCGCCGCCACCACTTGATGCTTCGGAAGTTGAGCCGCAGAGAATTCCTGGTGTCCATCAGGTAGGGCTCGACAAAGGTCAGCTGATATCTCGACCAGATGGTTCCGGGAGAAAGATTGATCGACAGGGTTTGCCCCGCCCCGGTGAAGGCCGTTCTCAGGTCGTAGAGGGATTCCGGGGTATCGAGGATGTCGAAGTTTTTCTTTGTCAGCTGGATGTTGCCGAAGATTCCATGTCCGGCGGAGACTCCGAAACCAAACATGATGTTGCCGAAGTTGGGTACCTCGTTGACATTGACGATCACGTCACGGTAGGACGGCCGCGAGGTCGGCTCGTAGGAATAGTCTATTCGCTGGAAGATGCCGAGGCGGCTGAGGTTCGAGTTGCTCTTGACCAGCCTGGAGTTGTCAATTTTCTCGCCCGGGTAAAATTCCAGTTCTCTCCGGATGACCCTGTCCTGGGTAAAGAGGTTGCCCTTGACCTTGATCTTGTTGATGTGGATCTCGTTGTTTTCTTCGATGTCGAAGCGCACCCGCATGGTTGGCTTGTCGAGCGAGTGGGAGAACTTGGGTGAGACCTGGGCAAAGAGATAGGCCCTGTCCTTGTAGTAGTCGAGGATCGTCTTTTTGTCCTGGTCGAGTTTTTCCTGGTTGAATCGGCTCCCCTCCCTGGCGACGGTGAGCTCCTTCAGTACCTGCTCAGAGAAGACCGTATTCCCGGTAAACAGGTAGCCATCGAAGAGGTATTGTTCTCCCTCCGCGATGACAATCTCGATATCGAGGCCATCCTTTTCAGGGAGGATCTCGATGGAGCTCGGTTCAATCTGGACATCCATGTAGCCGTGGCTGCGGTAGAACTTCTTGAGATTGACGATGTCCATTCGCAGGTCGCTGTGTTTGAAATACCCTGGGGTGAAGAGGCTGAGAATCCAGAAGCCCTTCGTCTTGGTCGTCATGTTCCCCTGGAGCTCACTGTCGGAGAAGGCGTTGTTTCCGCTGAAGCGGATGTTCTCGATCTGGACCCGGCTGCCTTCGGATATGGTGAAGGAAACGATCGCTCCGCGTTTACCCGTCTCGATTTTGTGATCGACCGCGACAAAGAGAAAACCCTCATCCAGGTATTTCTTTCTGATGGCCTGTCTGTCCTGCTCGACCAGGTATTCGTTGAACAGATCTCCTTCCTGCAGCCGGAGGGAGGGGGTGCTTGAGTAGAAGTCGCTTTCACTCAGCTGGTCACGGCCCAGGTAGAGCACCTTGTAGACAATTGGCTTTTCTTCCACCACGAAGCGGATAGCCACACCGTCTTCGAATTTGCTCTCGTAGGGGCCGAGCACGCGCTTGAATTTTCCAAGCGCGAATAGTTGAGCGGCTTCCCGTTCGACAGCTTCAGGGTTGTAGCGCTCACCGATCCTGAATTGAAGCCGACCGAGAATTTCCGATTCGGGCGTCTTGTCGAGCCCCTCGATGGTGATTTTGCGGATCTGTTTTCCGCTCAGTGGTGACTGCTGCGCCAGGGCGTTTCCCGGGGCAAGAGAAAGCGCAAGCGCAAGCACGGCAAAGCACCCTAGCGCCAGGCTTCTGATCAAGCAGGATTTTTGGATTAAAAACGCCATCTGACCCCACCGTTTTAGTGAAAAGATCGGGGGTGTCAAGTTATCAAGGAGCTTTCGGCGGTTCTTTGGCTGAATTGTCCCGATTTTGGACGAGTCGGTCCGCAACAGGTATCAAACAATCCAGGAGAGAATTTAAGGGCCAGGTCCTAATTCCTTGTATCCGTATAGCTTGGGGGCTGCGGCCGGTTGTTTCTAGCGGCGGTACGGGACTTGCTCCTTGTCAGTATGTAAAAGACCCTATTTTGTTGATCCATCTCACTTTGCAGAGGCGACACCATGGAAGCCAAGATCATCTCAATTGAAGAAGCCAACCGTATGCTCCCACTTCTGAAGGGGATCGTTGGTGACATCATGATGAATTGGAAGGCGATCATTGAGAAGCGTGCGGAACTCGAATGCATCGAGAAAGGAGTCCGCGGTTTCGAGGCGGGACTTGATCTGCTGGACAGGGAAAATGATCTTCGTGATCTGAAGCATCAGCTCAACAGCCTGATCGACAAGATCAACAGCTACATCCGGGAGGTTGAAGCTCTTGGTTGTTTTGTGGAGGAGTTCAAGAGAGGAGTCGTGAACTTTCCATCGCTCTATAATGGCCGAAAGGTCTTTCTCTGCTGGCAGCCCGGCGACCTTAGCGTGGGGTACTGGCACGAACTGGATGAGACCTTCAACGACCGCGTGGCGATCCGTGATCTCTCAGAGTTCCTGTGCCACAACCCGGTACACGAGTAGCGCAACCAGGGAGGCTGCTCACTCTTCGGCGGCAAGAGACTCGATGATCTCTTCGGGAACATCGAGATCGCTGAAGAGATTCTGCACATCCTCATGGTCCTCGAGATCTTCGAGGAAATTCAGGGCGGCCTTTGCGGCTTCCTTGTCCGCGATAACCACGGGATTCTGCGGTTTGTAGATCAGCTCAGAGCGCTCGAAGATGGGCCGGTCGTCTTCCGTTTCTCCCCATTTCTTCTCCTCGCCGATACCCCGCTTCTTCTCGAGGAAGGACTGCAGGGTGCCTCGAACCTGGTCAAAGGATTCGGCCGGGACCTCGACGTCGAAGGAATCGCCGGCTTCTTCGATGTTTTCAGCGCCGGCTTCGATCGCCTCCTCAAAGAGTTCCTCTTCTTCTACATCTTCTTTTGAGATGCTCAGGAGGCCTTTGCGGTCGAACTTCCACATCACCGAATTGGATTTCCCGAGCGAGCCTCCCCGTTTCTCCAGCAGGTTCCTCATTTCCCCGCCCGTTCGGTTTCGATTATCGGTGAGAGCCTCCATGATGACGGAGAGGCCGTGGGGGCCGATTCCCTCGTAGGTGAGCTCCTCGATAGCATCCCCCTGGAGCTCGCCGGTACCTTTTTTGACTGCGCGCGCGATGGAGTCCTTCGGCATGGACTCGGCCTTCGCTTTTTCAATCGCGTAGCGCAGCTTGAGGTTTTCCTGCGGGTTGCCTCCGCCGTTGCGCGCCGCAACCATGATGTATTTAGCAAGCTTGGAGAACATCTTGGACTTGCGGGCATCTGCAGCGCCTTTGCGATGCTTGATATTCGCCCATTTTGAATGACCAGCCATGTCGCCTATTTTTCCAGGTCAGTGGTAGAGAGAAATGAACCGGCCCAGCCGGGATTCCCGGAGGGCTTTTCTTAGGTGCCGGGCCTCGGCGCTTTCAACGCGGCGGGGCGGGGAATCATTGCTTAACGGATCCGCAGGTGGCAAGAGTGTGACTCACGACTCAGTCGGAGGCCTTACTTGCTGGTTTTCTTTTTTGCTGAGGTCTTTGATTTCTTAGCTGGAGATTTTCTGGATTTACGAAGACTCAGATCGGCCGGAAGTTCTTCCGGCTCGGGCATTTTTTCATAAACGTTCGTGTGGTAGAGCAGGTAGTGGTGGAGAGGAATGACCTTTTCAGGTCCAACCAGATCGTAGAGGCGCTTTCCCTTTCGATCCCTGGTCTCAGTTTTTTTCGCCAGGCTGAGCTTTACCAGGAGCTTTTCCATTTCGAGGGTGAGCGGCAGGACGGGACGCCCCTTGGCATGCATGAGCACCATTTCAATCGTCGCGGGCTTGATTCCCTTGATCTGTTTGAGGAATTGCTTGGTGTCACTGAGGTTTTCCTCACGTAGATATTCGAGGCAGATTTCTCGCAACTGTCCGTGGACGGATTCGAGGAAGTTTTTGATAAAAACGGCGAGTTCCAACGAATCGTAGCTGTTTCTCAGGCCGACCTGGATGTCTCGAATCACACTGACCCTGACCTCGTTCCAGTCGACGAACTCCGATTTCAAATGATTGAAGCACCTCCTGGCTTTTCGGGGCGCCATGTGGAAATGCATTCTGTGAAAGATCAGCAGATCGACAATCGAGTCAGGATAGTTATCTGTTCTGACAGCGGGTGCGCAGAATTGTTCGGCCGAGTCGAGGATTGTTAAAAGTCGCTTACTGATTTTCACCACGGTTCACTCGAAAAAAGAAAAGGTGACAATAAAGGATTATGTCACCGTAAGGTATTTATTTTAAAGGACTTGAGGCCTTTTGGCTGTAGCAGGCCTTCAGCGGTCACGCAGAGGAAGGATGGATTATACTCCAGTGTTTCAAAAGCATCAAAACCTCTTCAAATCTACTCCCTCTGAATATATTAAACCTTTTGAGTTAATAACTTATGTTTATTCGCAGTCGTCTGCAGAGTGACTTCCCGCGGAGATGAAGGTTTTCGGAGGGGCCATAAGCTGGTATTCAGGCAATCGTTGCCTGGTCAGCCTTCCCTAATCGGCGGCCTTTTCCTGTTACGAAGGCTTTTCTGCGGTGGGCTACCAGTTCGGCTGCGATGCTCACAGCGATTTCCTCAGGAGTTCTGCTGCCGATGTCGAGACCGATGGGAGCATGGATCTCGTCGAGTCTCTCCTGGGAAACCCCCTCTTTCCGGAGCAGCTTGTAGATCCGGGCTATCTTGGGTTTGCTGCCAATAAGACCGATATAGCCGGCGGTGGTTTTGATGGTTTTTGAGAGAACCAGGTGATCGTATTTATGTCCCCTGGTCACAATAACGACGAAGGAGGCTGGGGAGATCATCAGCTTCTCAAGACACTCTTCAAAGTCAGAGACGATGATCTCGCTGGATGCCGGGAAATGCTCTGAATTCGCAAATTGAGGCCGATCATCGACAATTACGCATTTCATTCCAACCATTTCCACCAGGGGAGCCAGTTGCCTTGCTATGTGTCCGGCACCAAAAATATGGACAGTCGGGCGACCTAACGGTTCGATGAAAATTTCGACGATGCCGCCACAGGCGAGTCCCTCTTCTTCGGCGGTATTGGCTGAAAGCTCGAAACTTCTGCGGATGGGCGAATCTCTTTCGATGGCTTCACGCGCGAGAGCCCAGACGTCCGCCTCGGTACACCCGCCTCCGATGGTGCCGACTGTCGAGCCATCTTCGCGGATCAACATCTTGGCTGATTCCTTACCGGGAGTCGAACCACTGGCTCCTATAACAGTAGCCAGGGCCCCTCTTTGACCTTCCGAGAGCAGTTTTGATATCTCACTGTAAATATCAGACATAAGGCTACTTATAGCATTTTTGCCCGCTTCTATCCAAGCTCCATGACCGATTTGACCTGTTCTGCCCCATCCGGAACATTGTTGTATACTTCTACGTCGGTGGGCGGGGATCTGGCAGTAGATCCGGGCAGGATTGAAAATGAGCAAACAGGGTATTGTCTCTGCAAGTGAAGTGAGTGAACTCCGCCCAGGTTTCCAGGATTGGAAACAACAGGCCGAGTCGCAGAAGGCGCGCGCGGTCAAGGCGCTCCAGTCTTCGCTGCGTATGTACGAGTTGAACGAGAAGATCAAGTCGACTCTTGATTTGACCACCCGGCTTCTCGATCTTGAGAGCGAGGCGGAACTCTTCAGTGAGGCGGTGAATCTTCTTACCTCCGAGGAAGGGATGGGGTTTCGTGATGCCAGCCTGCTCCTGGTTGAAGAGGACAGCCTTCACACCGCCTGCTCTACGCTGGAGCGCGGGAAGAAAGTCTTCACTGCTGAAGGAGATCATCGATATGCCCGCTGGCTGGCCGCTGAAGGGAAGGGCGAGCCCTTTCCGGGAGGCGAAGACGATCAAGAGTTGATGGTGACTTTGCGCAGTCGAGGGCGCCTGCTTGGTTTACTGGAGGTGGTCCAGCATGAGCGGGAGAAGGTTCTTTTCGAGGGCCTGGACTCCTTCGTGGAATGGCGTCGGGATCTGGTGACCAGGATTGGAGAGGTTGTCTCGATGTTGATTGATAATCTTCGCCTGAACCAGGAGCTCAAGCGGCAATCGACAGTCGATGTTCTCACCGGAGCCTATAGCCGGAGCTTCTTTCTCCAGAGGGCGGAGGATGAGGTGAACAGGGCTCTGCGTTACGGCCGTTCGCTCGCCCTTGTTTTTATCGATATCGATCATTTCAAGGAAATCAACGATGAGCAGGGCCATCTCGCCGGAGACATGGTCCTGCGCGAGTTGGGATCTCTTTTTCGCCGTAACGTTCGAAACGCGGATGTTCTCGGGCGCTACGGCGGGGATGAGTTTGTCTGGCTGCTGCCCGAGACGGATCTCGAGATGGCCGTCTGCGCGGCCGACAAATTGGTCAACGAGGTCAGGGCTCAGCGCTTTGAGTTGTCGGGAGAAGGAACCTCCCGGGTGGCCATCTCAGTTACCGCCAGCCTGGGAGCAGCGGGCCTTTTGCCGGGGGAGAATGTGGAAGCTCTCCTGAGGCGGGCTGATGAGGCTCTGTACAAGGCCAAGGCGGCGGGCAGGGATCGACTGGTCAGTTGATCAGCCTTATTCCCGTTCAGCTTCCGGGTCTTCGGCCCGCTCCTCTCCAGCCTCGGATGCTTCAGGCTGGCGGGTCCCGGTTTCGCTTTCAGCCTTGCGGTCGAGCTCGAGGATTTCCTCGATCCGAGCCATGCGGTCATCGAATTCGTCGAGGACGAAGTGGAGCAGGGGGACGTTGCGGAGATTCAGACTCTTGCCGACTCGCTGTTGGATGAATCCGGCGGATGATTCGATCGCGCGAAGCGACTTGACCTGGTCGGCCTCCGGACCGAGTACTGAGAAGTGGATCTTCGCTTCACGAAGATCAGAGCTCATTTCCACATCCAGTATCGTAACGAAGCCCAGTCGTGGGTCGTTCAATTCCTGCTGGACCACGTGGCTGACGATGAACTTGACGCGGCTGGCTATTTTCTGAACGTGGCGGGGAGGCATTTGGTGGTATGAGGTTTTACCTGGGCGAACTGCTGCTGGGTTTCGGATCAGCCATCCAGTGTTCGCGCCTTCTTGGTGATCGTGTAGGCCTCGATCACGTCCTCCTCCTTGATGTCCTCATAGCCTTTCAGCTTGATTCCGCATTCGAAGCCTTCCTTGACTTCCCGGGTATCGTCTTTAAGACGCTTCAGGTTGGCGATGGAACCCTCATGAATTGGAACATCGTTTCGGATCAGGCGTATCTTGTCGTTACGCAGGATCTTGCCCGTATTGACGATGCAGCCTGCGATGTTGCCGAGCTTGGAGGCCTTGAAGACCTGCCGGATGGTGGCTCGCCCATGGAACACCTCGATCTCTTCAGGAGCAAGCCGGGCTTCCATGGCTGCGCGGATATCATCGACGACCTCGTAGATGACCTTGTAGCTGCGGATTTCTACTCCAGTCTCTTCAGCTATGGTGCGGGCACGGTCGTCGGCTACCACATGGAATCCGATGATGACCGCATCCGAGGCCGAGGCCAATTGGACATCTTCCTGGCTCACAGCCCCTACGGCGGTGTGGATGATTTCTACCTGGACCTCATCAGTAGACAGACCGACCAGGGAGCTTCGCAGAGCCTCGATGGAGCCACGCACATCAGCCTTGATGATGAGATTGAGATCGACCACATCACCTGAACCGACCTTCTCAACAAGGTCGATGAGGGAACGTTTCTTGCCGCTGGATTTTTCAGCCTGCTCCATCTCCCGCCGATCGCGAGCCCTGGTCTCGGCAATCTGGCGCGCCTGCTTTTCGTTTTCGAGGACATAGAGCTTTTCGCCGGCGTCAGGGACGGCATTCAATCCGACGATGGTGACCGGAACGGATGGCCCGGCTTCTTCAACCTGTTCCGACCCGTTAACGATGAGGTCGCGAACCCGGCCGTAGCAGGCTCCAGCGAGGACGCAGTCGCCATGTTTCAGGGTGCCGTCCTTGATCAATGCGGTGGTAAGCACGCCGCGGTTGGTTGTCGCTTCCGCCTCAAGTACTATTCCAAGGGCTGAGCGCTGTGGATTGGCTTTCAACTCGAGAATCTCGGACTCCAGGCTGAGGGTCTCGAGAAGATTGTCCAAGCCTTCACCCGTTTGCGCCGAGACCTCTACCATTTCAGTCTCTCCACCCCAGTCTACCGGGTTCAGGCCAAGCCCGGAGAGCTGCTCCTTGCATCGTTGCGAGTTCGCACTGGCCAGGTCGATCTTGTTGATGGCGACAATGATCGGGACCTCGGCGGCCCGGGCGTGGTTGATGGCTTCCTCCGTCTGAGGCATGGGGCCGTCATCAGCCGCGACCACCAGGACAGCTACATCCGTTACGTTGGCTCCGCGTGCTCGCATTTCAGTGAAAGCTTTATGTCCCGGAGTATCGATAAAGGTCACCTTTACGTCTCCGTGGTCGACTCGGTAGGCGCCGAGGTGCTGGGTAATTCCGCCGTGTTCCTTGGCGGTTACCTGGGTCTCGCGAATCTTGTCGAGCAGCGAGGTCTTGCCGTGGTCGACATGCCCCAGGAACGTTACGACCGGTGCTTTGGGGATCGAATCTTCTTCGTTCCCGGTTTCCCCCTCGATGGTCTTGAGAAGCTCCTCTTCGTTCTCCTCCTTTTTCTTGAACTCGACCTCTGTGCCAATCTCCATGCAGACTTCGAGGATGAGCTCTTCGTCGAGGAAGTCATTGATAGTAACCGGCTTGCCCAGCTTGAAGAGGGTCTTGATGAGAACCTGGGCCTTCATTCCCAGCGCGGAGGAGAGATCTTTCAAGGCCAGAGGCACAGAGACCTCAATCTTCTCGGGAGCTTTGAATTCAACCGGTTTTCTTCGCTCAGCCGGATCGCCTCTGCCGCCTTTGCGGTTAGAGCGCCGGCCTTTTCCTGCGAAACGTCCGGGGCCGCCTGAGCTGTATTCATTGGTCGGGAAGAAGCGCCTGACCTTTTTCTTTTTTCCGGCGGCGGCGGTCGTCGGAGCCTTCCGGGTGGCAGTTCCCGCGGCCTTTGATTCGCCCCCCTTTGCCGCCGCGGGTGAGGCTTTGGGCTTTTCAGCCGGGGCTTCGCTCGCCTTGGGTCTTAAACGGTCACGAAGGATTTTCGCCACGGGATCGTCGATAGACGACATGTGACTTGAGACCTTATGCCCCTGGGTCTTCAGGAAGGAAATCAACTCCTTGCTGGTCATATCCAGTTCTTTAGCAAGGGTGAAAATTCTAACTCCCAATGGACCTTCCTTCCTGGTGATTGTGACTCGTCGCGGTTATCAGCCTGCTCTCAGGCTCCACCGGCTCTGACTATTCTTCTGATTTGGTTTCTTCCGTAGCTTCTTCGGCCGGAGCCTCGTCCTCGGTCTCGGCATCGTCAGCCTCATCGGCCGGAGCCT
>CAJWMA010000008.1 GCA_913042995.1 uncultured bacterium
TTCAGCCGGAATACGACAACAGCACGGCCTTTACCTACTGGGCCGAACAATTCCTGACCCCTGAAGAGGTGGAGCGACTGCACGAGAAATATGGGGAGAGTGAGGACGGGGAAAAGCGGGAAGCCAGGATCGTTCTCAGGGTGGAGGGGGAATCCCAGGAGCCGCCGCCTCCGGCCCCTGGCGAATAAGGCCGTTTTCAGTGCTTTCGCAGGCTCGGGGGCTATTTAGTAGGGCTCGATTTCCTCATTCTTTTGCGTGAACAGTGGCAACGGGATGGGACTGGGAGTCGTCTACCTACATAGCTCCGTAACAACCTTCAAGTGCTTGAAGGGGGTGTTGTTTGCCATTAAAGTGTTCGAGCATTATACTTTACGGCTTCTCCTCGTTCTGCCGTTTGACCCTGTTCCTTACGGAACTGATTTCTCTGGAGAGTGATCCCGGGAAATCAGTGGTCTTCGGTGGATGGAGTTTTCGGGTGTTTATCTTCTTAACAGGCGAGAATGAGGCTCGCGAAGAGGTTTGTGTCCTCGATCGTCAGCCTGTTTGAGCCGGCCTGTTTGAACCGGCCTGTTTGAGCCGGGCGCAGGTTTGCCCCGGTAGTTTGTTTTAGTCAGTCTATTATTCTTCAGGAGCCAGGCAATGGAGCAGAAGTCTTTCACTTTCAGGCGTTTCGCGGTAGTCCCGCGTGGACAGTTGGAGCAGGGCTTCACCCTTGTGGAGGTGCTGATCGTCATCAGCATCATCGCCATCCTCGCCTCGATGAGTTTTGCCGGCATCCGTGTCGTGCAGGAAAAGACCAAGCAGGCCCAGACGCGAACCGAGGTCTCCCAGTTCACCCAGGCGATTGACAGATACCAGACCGATGAGAAGATCTATCCGGGAATCGAGAAGGAAAAGCTTACCTCGGATGACAACCAGTTCCCGGTTCTCTACAACCGGCTGCTCGGTGACCCGAAACCGAGGGGACCGGGCGGACGAAGCTCGCCTTACCTGAAGCTGAGCAACGACCGGATCGTTGTCGAGGATGATGACTGGGATGAAGATAACGATGAAGCCCAGGATCGCTGGATCCCCGCGACTCGAGGTGAACGGGACGATCCCAAGGTTCAGAAGTACTACACTGATGCATGGCGGAACGCCTATATCTACCGCTGCAACCGAGGGAGAAAATCTCAGGCCTGGATGCTGAATTCCCGCAGCTATGATTTCTATTCCCTGGGTCCGGATGGAGAAGATGGCACGGTCCTGGGCGATGAGGCTGAAGACGAAGAAGACAATGATGACATCTCGAACTCCTGATAAAGGCTCGAGTCTCATTTTGAGCCCGGGGCGTAGAAGCTCCGGTTTTACGCTTATAGAGATCCTGATCGTCATGTCGATCATAGGCGTCCTGGCCGGAATGGTGCTGATCGCCATGGGCTCGATCCAGAAGGGGGCTAAGGACGAGGCTACAAAGGCTCTTGTCGAGCGGCTGAACCTGTATATCGCCGACTACTATCGGAAAAAGGGCGCCTTGCCTGAGGATGGACTCGATACGGTGGTGGAGATCAAGGGCCAGGCTCTCAAGGGCTCGGCGGCTCTTTATCAGCAGCTGACCTCCGATGTGTTTGAGCGAACCTTTATCGCGGGGGAGATGCAGGAGGACAAGCGGGAGCCCGTGGCTCAGTTTGAAAAAGCCGACCTCAGGACGGATGAAGAAGGCATCACCTACATCATCGATGGGCATGGAGAGCCTATTCACTACGACAACCTGACCGGCAGCAGAAATATCCCCGCGGATGACCCGGCGATCGATCCTGACTCCGATTACGCCCGCTGGAGATTTACGGTGGGCTTTGATTCCAATTACGAGATCTGGTCCCTTGGCATGCGGGAAGCCGCTGAAGACGAGGATCTTCGTGTGGAGGAGGAATCTTCCGAGGAAGAGGAAGAGAGCTACAATGAGTTTTAGACAGCTGAAAAGCGACAACGGGATTCGCTCTCGCGACGGCTTCACGATGATTGAATTGATGGTCGTGGTAGCGATCATCATCATGGCCTCGGGAATCATGGGCCCGACGATTGCCGATTTCATGAAGAACCGTCAGCTCGAGGGAGTGAGAGGCCAGTTTGGTAATATTTTCAATATGGCTCGCCTGCGGGCGGTCAACCAGCGCCGTGATATCAGCGTGGTCTTCTTTCGCGAAGGCCCCCGGGTCTTTGATGAGCTGCGCAAGGAATTCATCGACTATGATGTCTGGAATCCGGGCAATTCACCTCTAGGCGAGAGCGATCCCACGATGTGGTACGCCCTCGGATTTGCCAGGGGGACATCGAGTTACAACCCGGAGCATGATAATGCGGGGAAAGCCATCGGCGATGGATTGACCATTCCGCCGTTTGAGAAGTGGGTCTCCAAAGAGAAGACAACCGCTCCAAAGCCCAAGGGGCGCGCCCGCCGGGGTTCCCGCGCCAGGAGAACAAGCAGCGGGACGACCACCAGGAGCCGCCGCAAGTACAGGACCACCGGCCTGTTCAAGATTACGTTCAATCGTAACGGCACCCTGGTTTTCAGCGATGGCTGCAGCGACGTCCCCACCTCGGTCTACAATGGGGATAAGGACGGCAGGCCCAGGACTTCCGATGTGGTCATCCTCCAATTGGATGCGACCCCAGCCTGCTTTATCGATGTGAGGCCAACGGGCCAGATTAGGAGCAAGGTTGTTCCGCTGGCCGATTTTCCGAGAAAACGCGGAGATGTGAGCACTGTGAACACGTTCGAGGCCAAGGCCAAATCCTCGAGTCGTTCAGGCCGGAGGAAGTCGAAAAAGTGATGTTCAATAAATCGACTGCAGACAGATTCGGCTCTTACGGAGACGGCTTCCGCGAAGCTCGCCAGCATGAGCGGGCGGATGGTTTCACCCTGATCGAAATTCTCATCGCCACCTCGATCCTGACTCTTGGCCTGGTGGGGATCCTGGCCCTGTTTCCCGTGGCCATCAAGGCAGGCAGGACGGTGGTGGAGGCTTCGAATTCGGTGGTGATCGCCCAGTCGGTTGTCGATGCGATTCGAAGTGGAATTCGAAACAGCAAGGGACTTTCGAAGCAGCAGGGCCATGCCTATTTCATCCTGCGCCACGATGGAGTTACGGATGCGGTCCCCTCGGATCCCAAGCTTCATGACGTCAAGGACGACTATTACATTCTCCTGCCGCGATTCAAGAGCGGACGGAAGTTCCCGGGGGCCAAGAGGCGGGCCGATTCTCTCAGGCGTGGAAAGCTCTTCCTCTATCCGGAGACCGACAGGAGGGCCAATGGGGGAGGCAACGCGCTGGCGGCGGATGATGATGGAGATGATTTTCAGAAGGAGGACTCTGACGGAGATGTTCAGCGAACCTTCCGTGTCGAGAAGGTCTACAGGCTGGGCCAGAAGCTCATTCCCGGCGGCGATCCCAGGGATGCGAATTTTTCTGAGGATTTCCTCCTGGAAAAGCGCGTTCTCAAGGACATGACCATCGAGACGCTTCGTCAGTACTCTTTCGCCATCAAGGTCCGAAACAGCTACTACGATGCGGATGCTTCCGAGGACCGCTCCTATCAACCGGCCAATAAGCTTTATCATTTCACGGTGTTGATCTACCGGGGGTTCCCCGAGCGCCCGCTGAGAGCGGATGAAACGATCGAACCGATTATGAAGGTGTATTTTGAGGCTGCGATATGATGCGTGAAGAGTCAGGTGAAAATATGAGTTCCCGGCCGATGCCGGATCCCAGTCGAAGAGGCGGGCTGGAGCAGGGCTTTACTCTCATCGAGCTGATGGTCGCCCTCGCCCTCTCGGCTATTCTCTCCATCATGATCATGATGGTGTCGACGAGCGCCCAGGAGACCTACACCAGCACGCTGCAGAAGGTCGAGGTCTACAATCGTTTCCGGCTGGCCCTCAATACGGTCAAGAACGATTTCGCGGCCTGGATCCCGACCCAGGAGCTGGAGTTCTATTCCGATGGGAGGGGAGGAGCCGGCCGGCGGAATTTCCACTTTGAGATGGGTGAGGAAATTGCCGACACCAGGGATGAGTATGGTTTCGGTGTCGTCGATGGCGGGGTGATTAAAGAATACGACGAGTTTGCCCACATCATTCAGCGCCACTACGAGAGCCGGGAAAAGCAGCAGTTTATGGATGGAGACAGGTCGGCCAAGGTCCATGATGCCTACCAGGTCTATTTTCGGGGGATGACCTATATAGAAGGCCAGGTTCGAGAGGCGAACATCGAGTATATGCTTGCAGACCCCGCCAAGCCCTGGAAGAACGGAATCCCCCAGCCGCCCGACAGCGTCGAGATGGACAAAGTTCGTGACCTTGTGCTCTATAAAATCGTTCGTTTCTTCCGTATCGACAGCAAGCTGGTCACCAACTTCAACAAGTATCCCATCACTCGGAGAATCATCGAGGTGGCGACCAACGTTACCGATTTCCGGGTTGAGTATATGAGCGACAACCCTTTCCAGCGAAGCCGCAGGAAGGGAGCTCCTAAGTTCCGTACGCCTGAAGAGGACTACAAGGATCCCGTAGAGCTCGCCACGCGTCCCAAGAGAACGAAGATCGGCAAGGGCTACATCTACACCAAGAAATTCGGCTACGGCAGCGTCAAGATTGCCGAAAAATTTCCTCTGGCGATCGCCCAGACAGCCGTCTGGGGCGACTCCAACGTTGCCCGCAACGCCGGCCGCCGGCCGCAGTCTGTCAGGGTCGGTTTTACCGGCAACCCCAACATCAGCTTTGCCGAGCTGGTTCCGGGTGACAGGGTGTACATCTTCACCGAGGCCGAGCGTGGAGGACAGAAAGCGGGCGGTAATATAGCGGGGCGCCTGGCGGCCTTCCCCGCCGGCGACTATACGGTCAAGACCAACATCAACGGCATGCTTGAATTCGTCGAGGATATCGACAGCACCCTGTGGGGGGGGAAAGATCAGCCCGGTGTGCGCTACAAGGCTGCCTACATGCCAGCCGCTCTCAGGTTGACCATACGAATGGTCGATGACGAGGGTATGAATCCCAAGACTATGCAGCAGGTCGTCTGGCTTCGCAGAAAGTCACGCTGAGCCGGCCTTCCAGCATTAAACCTTGTCAGGGTTCATTGACATCAGGAACTCGGCGTTGGCCTTATTGGCCTTGAGCTTGCTCGTGAGGAGTTCGAGGCCCTCCGCGGGATTCATGTCGTTGAGTATCTTTCTGAGGACCCATGTTCTGCGCTGCTCTTCCGGGTCAAGGAGGAGCTCCTCCTTGCGTGTCCCGGAACGAGTGATATCGATCGCCGGCCAGATCCGCTTGTCGGCCAGGCGCCGGTCAAGATGCAACTCCATGTTTCCGGTACCCTTGAACTCTTCAAAGATGACCTCGTCCATCCGGCTGCCTGTCTCAACCAGGGCGGTGGCGATGATCGTCAGGCTGCCGCCCTCTTCGATATTGCGCGCGGCGCCAAAGAATCGCTTTGGCTTCTGCAGGGCGCTGGCATCGACGCCTCCGGACATGATTCGACCGGAGTGGGGGACCTCGGTGTTGTAGGCGCGGCCCAGGCGAGTGATCGAATCGAGCAGAATCACGACATCCCGGCCGTACTCTACCATTCGCTTGGTCTTCTCGATCACCATCTCGGCTACCTGCACGTGTCTTGATGCGGGCTCGTCAAAGGTAGAGCTGATGACCTCGCCCTTGACCGATCTTTCCATGTCGGTTACTTCCTCGGGGCGTTCATCGATCAGCAGCACGATGAGGTCGACCTCCGGATTGTTCTTGGTGATGCTGTTGGCCATTTTCTGCAGCAGGATGGTTTTTCCTGTGCGGGGAGGAGCTACGATCAGCCCTCGCTGTCCCTTGCCGATCGGCGTGACGAGGTCTACGGTTCGCATCTCCAGGCCATCCGGTTCGAGTTCCATGACCAGGCGTTCCTCCGGGTAGAGGGGAGTCAGGTCATCGAAGTTAGCCTTGTTGATGAGATTCTCGGGCTCCTCGTAGTTGATGGCCTCTACCCGGAGCAGGGCGAAATACCGCTCGTTCTCCTTTGGAGGCCTGATCTGGCCCGAGATCACTGTACCTGTGCGCATGCCGAATCGTCTGATCTGCGATGGTGATACGTAGATGTCATCGGGGCAGGGGTAGTAGCTGTAGCGCGGCGAGCGGAGGAATCCGAAACCGTCCTGCAAGGTCTCCAGGACGCCTTCGCCAAACATGAGCCCGCTCTTGTCGGTACGTTCCTTGAGGATCTTGAAGATGAGATCCTGCTTCTTGAGTCCGGAATATTCCAGAACGCCCTCCTCCTGGGCCAGCTCATGAAGCTGGGGGATGGACATTTTCTGGAGCTGACCGATGTGCAGGTCTTCCCCGGAAGCTTCTTTCTTCTGCTCATCAATGGCCTGGGCTTCTTTCTCAAGTTCCTCGTCACTTGGAAGACCGTAGGTGGCTTCGTCGCCCTTGCCCTTGCCCCTGCCCTTGCCCTTGCCTTTGCCCTTGGAGGTCTTGCTTGTTTTGCCGGTTTTCTTCTTGGTTGGTTTTGCCTTAGCCACGTCCTACTCACTCTCTCTCTGTAAAATCGATAGCCAGCAGGCTCTCATAGAGATCTTCAACCTGCTGACGTGTTTCATCCAGACTGCCTGAATTGTTAATGACGGAATTAGCCAGAATCTTCTTATTGTCTTCGGGGGCCTGGTTTGCCTCTCTGCGTTTCAGTTCATCAGGAGACCAGCCTCTTACCTTGACCCGGGTTTCTCGAAGCGCCTCGGTTGAGTTCACGAAGAGAATCTCGTCGCAGAAATCGCGGAGGGTCGAGGAGGCCAGCAGCGGCACATCCAGTACCAGGAACTTTCCGTTGTTGTCTTTGAATTCACTGATCTTCTCTTCAATACGCGCCCTGACCTCGGGGTGGAGGAGCTTTTCCAGGCGGACAAGCTCCTCTGCATCGGAAAAGACCCGCTCGGCAATCTTCGTTCGGTCGACAGTCCCATCCTCCGAGAGGATCTCATCTCCCCACCACTGTCGCAGAGTAGACTTCGTATCTTCCCGCTCGATGAGCTCGTGCGCGATCGTGTCCGCATCCAGGGTTTTTGCTCCAAGGTCAGCGAACATGCGGGTCACGGTGCTTTTGCCGGAACCTATACCGCCGAGAATGCCCAGTATCATGTGGAACTCTGCAATCTACCCTTCCCCCGGGCTTCATGCATAAAGCTGCCGGGGCGGTCCGGGCATTCGCCAATCGAGCCGCTCTTCCCGCAGTTCAGGAACAGTTGCCGGCTGGCAGGATCAAATTGTAGGTATGGAAATAAAGACTTGGAAAGTGTTCCGAGCCGCGAATCGATCGCCTGCAGAGAGATCCTTCCACCCGTTTCCAGGCGGGGGACCAGGCGTATTCTGCCCCGGCCGGGTGAGGCCGGTTGGAATACTTGATCCATCAACAACTCGGTTTTCTCTTCAGCTTCTCTTTTCAGCAGCCTTTTCGCTTTCGCTCGAAGACCGCTATATCTGTTCGGATCCGCCGCTCAGACCGCTTCGGCACCCGAAAATAACCCAACCAGGACAGTCCCGAACAGGATTATCGCTCCTTACTCCCGCCCCTGGTTAGCCGGTTTAAAAACCCGTAGAAGGTGTTCTGCGGACTCTATTTGCCGGATTGGCCGGTTTCCGAGGCCAGAGTAGAAAGGCGCCTCTGCATATTCTTCTCTGTTAGGGTATCCTTACCTGTCGTACATCCTCGTGTCAAGGGGTATAGGTGTTTTTTCTCGGAACATGGCGGCCGGCTCCGTTTACGAAACCTTTTGAGCCATCTACTGTTCCGTCCTTGACAGCTATTCATGTACCCATAAAATCGTAAGCTAGGTCTCAGGAATTTTTAGACCCGTTTTAATAGAAGATTACCAAGCAAGTTGAGCGAACAGCCTGCTCGCTCCTTTTATGGGAGCAGTTTCGGATTGTTTGCATGCAGGAGGAACCTCCATGGCCCAAAGAGAAGGCTCTGTTTATTTATGGCTGTTTGTTGTTGCGATGATGCTGTTTGTGCTCGTTACGGTTCTCTTTGTCATGAAGAACCAGGAACACGAAGAGATGGGCGGCAAGCTCGTGAAGGCGCAAAAATCTGTGGCTGAGGCCAACGATGCCAACAAGATGCTTGCCAACGAACTGAGGGCGGTCAAGGGACTCATCGTTGGCGTGAATCTCGTCGATAATTACGACGACACCAACGACATGATCGAGAACCTGAAGACCAATCAGCTCACGAGTGTTCTCGCCGCGATCAACCAGGCCAACAAGGATCTCAACCGGAAGCCCCATCCCGCATTCACCAACCTGCTTGAGCCCTACGCTCTTTATCCGGGTACCTTCAAGGAATACCAGGGTATTCGTGATGTGGCTGTCCAGGAGCGCGACAAGGCGGACAAAACCTTTACGGCCGCTATCGCGAGTCGTGAAGGAACGATCAAGACACTCACCCAGGATCTGCAGGAGCAGAGATCCCAGGTGGCCGAGGCACAGCAGGTCTCTGAGGACTGCGCAAGTAATCACCTCACGGTTGTCGAACGCCTGAAGCAGGAGTTCGAGGATAAAGAGGAAGAGTGGACCGAGAAAGAACTGGGCGCCAACCGCCAGTTGCAGCGCAAGGATTCGGAGATCAGCACGCTTCACATTCTTGTGAAGAAGCTGCAGTCGAAAGACCGTCAACTCCTGACCCTCGCCGATGCCAAGCCTGATGGAAAACTTGTCCATGTGTCCAATGAGTTGGGCAAGGGCTGGGTGGATATCGGCCGCAGGAACCATCTCAAGAATGGCCTTATCTTCAGGGTCTATCGTCCGATTAAGGGCGGCAAGAAGATGTTCAAGGGCCGGGTGGAAGTACGCCAGGTCGACGAGATTTCCGCCGAGGTCAGGGTCATTGAGCAGGTCGATGCCGAGAGAAATCCGATCGTCGCCGGCGACCTGATCACGAGCCCCTTCTACGATCAGAAGGAAGAGCCGATCTTCGTCTTTGCCGGCACCAAGCTTACCAGCCAGGAGATGACCGAGGACTTCCTCAGGGCCAAGCTCAGCGGCTACGGTGTGCAGGTGAAGGGTAACGTGGATATCAACACGAGCTATCTCGTGGCTCTCGAGGACTACGAGAAGACCACCGAGTTCAAGGTGGCGGAACGTCTTGGAGTTCCGATCCTTCGCGAGAAGGAGCTCATGGAGTTTATCGGTTACTGATCAGAGCGAAGCCGGTTCTTTGCAGCCCGCCTCGATGTGGGGTAGAATCTGCTCTCTTTGATAGGCAAGCCTTTGTGGCGTCTGGACAGATCTGCCCTGTCGCGTATTCGCTCCTATTGAACGGCCGTGAGGCCGACTCAGCGGGGGCGGAGGCTTTTTCCAAGGGGAAAGGGCCGGATCGCGGCTGCAGCTGGCAGGACGCGGCGGCGGAGGGCCGGGATGAGCGGAGTTGACACCGCTTTTCCGGCTTGAGCTTCGTCACCAACGGGGTATCGGTCATCCGGGAGTTGTTTCCTGGAGCGGTCGGATTCGTTCCTCAAGGCAGGATAACCCAGGTTTACAAGCTTATCCTGGCAACCCAGGTGACTGAGGCGGTGTTATGCGCGAAGTCCGCATGACTTTCGGGGAGCATTTAGAGGAACTTCGCAAAAGGATCCTCATCGCTCTTCTCTATGTTGTCGTTGGCGTGGTCGTGGCCGTTTTTTTCGAGAAGACGCTGATGGAGATTACGCTCCAGCCGCATCAGCGTGCCTTCAGGAACGCCCAGAAGAGCAAGCTGCTCGAGCGTCTCGATACGCAGCTCAAGGAGCTCCAGGCCCTTGAGGCTTCTCCAGGGGCTCCGGGCGAGGCTGCCCCCGGCTTCAGTCTTACCGATTGGCAGATCCTGTTCAGGGGCGAGGTCAGGCGTCAGGCCATTATCAGGGAGCTCTCGGAGCCCTTCAGCAATTTTGCTGGCGAGCTCGAACAGCTCCTGCCATCTCTGCCCGAGGCGGAGCGCCTGAGGTTCGAGGAGTCCTATCGCAGGCAGGGTGAACTCCTCGCCGGAAAGGTCGCGGAGCGTTTTGCGACCCTGGGAGAGCTCGAGCCGGTTTCGGAAATTCCCAGGCGTTTCAGGGCCCTGGAGGAGAAGTTGAATACCCTGAAAGGGGGGGAGTCGGAAACTGATGATTGGCTCCTCGGCGGCTGGGGCGATGATCTTGATGGTCCGATTACCCGCCTGGCGGCCTTTAATGAAATTCTCACACAGCGCAAGGAGGAGGTCCGCGCCAGCACCGCTACGGTAGAGGCTCTCGAACAGAGCAGCCGCGACTCCACCATCAAAGCGGATTTTCTCGAGGCGCTGCGAGGATTTGACGAGATTGTCGAGGGCATGCAGGCTACCGAGGAGGCTCGCATCATGGTGATCTCCTACCTCGAGCAGTTCTATACGCATCTCAAGGTCGCCATCATCTTCGGCCTGCTGTTGACCTTCCCCCTGGTTCTTTACCAGGGGTGGAAGTTTGTGGGCGCGGGACTCTATAAGAACGAGCAGCGCTATGTGCTGACCTTCCTCCCGTTCTCGATTGTCCTCTTCGCCATCGGAGCCACCTTCGGCTATCTGATCCTGATACCGACCGCGCTTAAATTCCTGGCGACCTGGGGGGGAGCCGATATCGATCTCGCCTTCACCCTGGGGAATTACATCAGCCTGTTCTTCACGCTGACGCTGGTGCTCGGCCTTGTCTTCCAGACGCCGCTGGTCATGGTCTTTCTAAACAGGACGGGTATCGTGCCCGTCGACGGCTTCCGTAAGGCTCGTCGAATGGCGGTCCTGATAGGCTTTATCGTTTCGGCTTTTCTTACCCCTCCGGATCCCTTCAGCCTGCTTCTGATGGCCTGCCCTCTGGTGCTGCTCTACGAGATCGGTATCATAGTCTGCCGACTGTTGAATATCGGCAAAAGCAAGGAGGACGAAGATTGAAAATAGGTATCCTGGGGTTGCCGACAAGCGGAAAGACAACTCTGTTCAACCTCCTTACTGAGTTTTATGACGAGCCCGACCATGCTCATGGCGGCAACAAGCCCGTCATGCGCTCGGTCAAGGTGGTTGACCCGCGCCTGGAGAGGCTGCGGGATGACTACGAGCCGCAGAAATACACTCCCGCCTCACTGCAGTTTCTCGACTTTCCCGCCATGTCGAGTGAGAGCTCCAGGGGAGGTCTTGAGGATCTGCTGGCTCCCGCCAGGGAGCTGGAGACCCTGATCGTCGTTCTGAGAGATTTTGATTCTCCTGGAGGGGCTGAATCCGATCCGCAGGGCGACCTTGCCGAGGTTCTCGGAGAGTTCATTATCGCTGACCTGGTTGTCGTAGAGAAGCGCCTTGAAAAGCTCGAGGAGAGAAGCAGGAAGCCGAACTTCGATGACGATGACAGGAGGGAGCAGGCGCTTCTGGGCGAGATCAGTGGACACCTCGAGTCGGAGAAGCCGGTTTCGAGTTTTCCGCTCGATGACATCCAGAGAAAGGCGATCAGCGGCTTTGGTTTTCTCAGCCTGAAGCCCTATCTGGCCGTGATCAACTCTGGCGAGGGCGGCGGCAATGCCGTGGAGGCAGAGCTCAGCTCGGTGGCAGGCACGGAGGTGTTGTCCTGCAAGGCGCTCAACGAGCTTGAGATTCTCCAACTGTCGCCGGAGGATCAGGCGATCTTTCTCGAGGAATACGGGATTCAGAGCTTCAGCCGCGAGCCGATTATCGCGGCGGCCTATCAGACGGCCGGGCGGATCAGCTTTTTTACCGCCGGGGAGAAAGAGGTGCGTGCCTGGACGATCCGTGATGGCACCGTTGCTGTGGATGCGGCGGGTGAGATCCATACCGATATCGCGCGCGGCTTCATCCGGGCCGAGGTAGTCAGCTACGAAGACTACATTGAAAACGATGGCATCAAGGGCGCCAAGGAGAAGGGACAGTTCCGGCTCGAGGGCAAGACCTATGTCATGGCCGATGGGGATATTGTTGAGTTCAGGTTTTCAGTCTGAGGAGGGGAATGCAGGAGACTTGTTCCAGCTTGCTCGGAAGCTTTTGTCTTTCAGGCGGGAGCCGCGGTTTTCGGCGTTGACTCACTGGGGGGGCTTTGCTAATATCCGCTCCCGCTTTAAACGGCGGGACGGTTGGAATAAGGAAGAGGAAGCGGACTTTAAGGGCTGGCGCGGCCGGCATGTTCGCCGGGTTTGAGGGTCTCCCTTCGTGGAGGACGAGTCCGGCGGCTGACTCCTGGGTCTCGGTGGAGTACTCAGCGGTCGGTAGGGTTCGCGGGTTCGACTTAATTTTTCATTAAGTGACATAAGGTGGTTTATTTTTTCTCGGGTGGGAGAACTGGTATCGATGACTCTTTAACTGCTGATTGCGGTTGACCTTCATCGTCTTACGAATAAGTGGACGTAGCGAAGGTGAACTGTTCCCTGCGCCGGTGGTGATACATCGCGGCGAGGCGGGGTGTTCAGCGTCGGAGTCGGCCTTGACGTGAAGGCCGGCCGGCGGGAACTTCCGCAGGGGAAGAGAGACCCGCCTTCCCGGGCAAGTCCCAGGAGAGACGGGTTGGACAGCATTCAGCTTGCGTTGAGTCGGCAAGGTCTTTCGTCCTGCTATGGTTGGTGGTACCCGAAACCGCAAGGTGAGCTTGAGCTCCGGAGGGTTCAGGGATGAGCAGGACAGGGATTGAGCAGCGAGCTCTCCGAAGTTGTTTTTGTCTCCGCGGCCAGGGTGGTCTCGGATTCGCCGGCAGGATTCGTCGGCTGGTCTCCCCCCCGGGAACTTTTATTTTAATGAGGGAGTGTCTGGAGAGAAACGGGAAGTGAAGAGGCGGGTTTCCTTTTTTGCCTGGCCAGGTGGGCCTGGCGATGGAATCCCAATCGACCATCGAAGCCTGGTCAGAACGGTAATGGTTTGAGAAGCGACGTACCGGTCGCATGCGGCAGGAAAGAGCCGCGCGGCCGGCGTCAGAGGAGGCTCCGGCAGTGTCCGGAGATTTCTGAAACCGTGTCGGGCCTTTCTGATCCTGGCGGATGGACCGAAGGGAAAGTGGAATAGCCTCATGGGAAGTGAACTTCTTGAACATAGCTGGACGGATGCCAGGGAAGGGCTCCAGGTCAGATTCGGCCAGGAGTGCTTTCAGCGCTGGCTGGCCGACATCACCGTCATCTCCTCCGATGAGGGACATGTACGGCTTGGGGTAGCCAATCGCTTTCTCCAGGAGTGGATCGAGACCCGTTATCTGGATGGCATCCGGGAAGTGCTGGAGGGGCAGGCAGGCAGAGAGCTGGACCTCGAACTCGCCATCGATCCGGTGTTGTTCAGGAAGCATCGCAAAGAGCAGGAAAAAGTTTTCGCCCCGGATGGGGGCGCCGCTGTACAGCCGGCCGGGAAAGCGGGGGCTCCAGCCTGGAGGGGAGGGCGAGTCCGCGGCAACGCCGGAGCGACGCGTTCCGAACGGGGTGAGAGCTACGAGCTGGCGAATTTTGTCCAGGGAGAATCCAATCGCCTGGCCTACAGGGCCGTTCTCGAAGCAGCCCGTTCGCCCGGAGTTTTTTACAATCCGCTCTTTATCTGGGGAGGCTCGGGGGTTGGAAAAACTCATCTTCTTCGCGGAATGGAGCGAGAGGCGGGAGCGAACCTGAAGACCCGCTACGTCAACTCAGAGCGTTTCTTCAATCACTTCGCCGCCAGTATCCAGGACGGATCCATCGATAAATTCCGCCGTCTCTATCGCAGCCTGGACCTGTTGCTGATCGATGATGTCCAGGATCTTTCAACGAAGAAGAAGACGCAGGTTGAGCTATTGCATACGATGGACTATCTCGTCAGCTCCGGGCGCCAGGTGGTGATCACATCCAGCAGGGGGCCCAGGGAACTGGATGAGCTCTCTCCAGCGCTTCGGGGAAGATTCCTGGGCGGCCTGGTCGCGAGGATCCGGCCGGTGGACCACCAGATGAAACGCAAGATCATTCGCCAGCACTGGGCAAAGCTTGAGCTCAGGGGAGGACAGGGAGGATTCAGCTCCAGGGGGGAGCTTGATTCCCAGGTTCTCGATATGCTGGCCCATGGTATTCGAGGCGGGATTCATGAGTTGCTTGGAGCGGTGCTCCAGCTGGATGTCCATGCGCGGGTTCTCGGTCGCCCGCTGGATTCAGCTGAGGCGCGCCGGGTGCTGGCTGACCGGATGGGCGCCGGCGCGCCCGGGCCGACTCTCGACAGGATCAAGCAGGAGGTCGCTGATTATTTCAACCTGCCCACGGCGGAGTTCTCCTCCTCCAACCGTCTGCGTCCAGTCGCTTTTGCCCGCCAGGTGGCGATCTACCTTGCCCGCAAGTTTACCCGGATGTCCTTTTCCGAGATCGGCAGGAATTTCGGCAATCGCAACCATACGACAGTAAGATGTGCTGTAGGGAAGATCGCCGGTTTGCTTGAAGATGGTGATCCGATGGCCTGCACGCCTGTGTACGCGATCATCGATCGGCTTGAAGGCTGAGTATCTTCGCCCGTCCGGCTAACGATTGGGCCCATACTCATGGCAAAGCGGAATAACGAACTGGAGGCGGCGGCGCAGGAATCTCTCCTCGCCTTGCCGGGTGTCAGCAGGGCGAGAGCTGACGCGCTGAATCGCCTGGGGATTTTCTCTCCCGGCGACCTGCTCCGCCATTATCCCCGGCGGTACCAGGATCGCAGGAACGCGAAGACCATCGAGTCTTCCCTGGTAGGAGAGCAAGTGGTCCTGACCGGCCAGTTGGAGAGATGCCGCGGCCGCCGGCTGGGGCCGAGGAGACATATGCTCACGGCGACTCTTCGCGATGACAGTGGAGACCTGGACCTGGTCTGGTTCAACCAGCCCTATCTTGAAAAGAGTCTCCACCCGGGCGATTTTCTCTGTGTGTTCGGGAAGGTGGGTGAACATTCGAAACGCCTGCAGATCGTCTCTCCCGAATTCGAGGTGGTGGCCAGCGGGGTAGATGACGAAAGTATCGAGGACAGTATCGATCTGAACAGGGTGGTGCCGGTCTACCCCCTCAAGAAGGGGCTTTCCCAGCGGCATCTTCGCCGCCTGGTGGCTGGCGCCCTCGAAGATCTCCACGCAGGCCGGACCGGGGATGGCTTTCCAGGAGTCGATGAGACGCCTTTTGATTTTTTCCTGGATGAAGGAAGCCTGAGAGAGAAAGGCATCCTGTCCGACAGTGACCTGGGGCCCGGATTGGCGGAGGCCTGCCAGTGGATTCATTTTCCGCCGGATTCCCCGGCTGGCGCGACGGATGAGGATGGGGCGCTGGAGCTCGACGCCCGTGAGTATTGGGAGATCTGTCGGGACAGCGCCCGCGCCCGCCTTGCCTTCGAGGAGAGATTCGCTTTCGCGACCAGGCTCTGGCTCAGGGGGCAGCAGTTTCGCGAATGCGAGACCGAGCCCCTTGAAACCAGCGACTCTCTCGATGAGAAGATCAGGTCCATCTTTCCGTTTAGATTTACCGGGGATCAGGACGAGGTCGTTTCAGAAATCCGTGAAGACCTGGAATCAGGGCGGCCGATGTATCGGCTGCTGCAGGGAGATGTGGGGACAGGAAAAACCGCGGTGGCGCTTTACGCTCTGCTGGTCGCTGTTCGAAATGGCCGCCAGGGCGCGATCATGGCTCCAACCGAGGTGCTGGCGCAGCAGCACTATTCGACGATTCGAAAATACCTGGCTGACCATCCAGCGGTCAGGGTCGAGCTGCTGACGGGAGCGGTCAAGGCTGCTCAGCGACGCGAGCTTCTCGATGATCTTGCAGAAGGAAAAATACACATCGTGGTGGGGACCCATGCGCTGGTCCAGAAGCCGGTTGTCATGAAAGACCTCGGGCTGGCCGTCATCGATGAGCAGCACCGTTTTGGAGTCGCGGAGCGGTCGAAGCTGCGCGATAAGGGACGGGAGCCTCACATCCTCGTCATGACGGCCACCCCGATCCCCAGGTCTCTCAGCATGACTGTTTACGGAGACCTGGAGTTGTCAACCATCAAGGAGCGCCCGCCGGGCCGCCAGCCGGTCCAGACCCACCTCGTCAGGCTGGAAAAAAAAGCGGACTCACTAGAATTCGTCCGCAAGGAACTGCAGGCGGGCCGGCAGGCTTTTTTTGTTTATCCGCTTGTTGAGGAGTCGGAGAAGCTTGATCTGCCCGCGGCGGTGGCGGGGCGCGAGCGCCTGGCCGCGGAGGTCTTTCCCGAATACCAGGTCGGTCTTGTGCACGGAAGGTTGAGCAGCGAGGAGAAGGACGAGGCTCTTGGAAATTTCCGCAAAGGCCAGACGCAGATCCTGGTAGCAACCTCGGTTATCGAGGTTGGAATCGATGTTCCGAACGCGACAATCCTCTATATAGAAAATGCCGGGCGTTTCGGGCTGGCCCAGTTGCATCAACTGCGCGGCAGGGTTGGCCGCGGAAGCTGCCGCGGCTATTGCCTCGTGAGTCTTGAAGGTTGCGCTGAGGAGGCTCTGAAACGGCTCGAGATCTTCTCCAGTACCGACGATGGTTTTGAGCTGGCCGAGGAGGATCTTCGCCTGCGAGGTCCCGGAGATTACCTGGGAATTCGCCAGTCGGGAATTCCGCTGGGAGGCCTGGGTAATCCCCTTCGGGACATCGATGCATTTATGAAGGTCCGAGCACTGGCTGATGACTTCTGGGAACGTCCGGAAAGCGCTGCTTTTATGGGGCGCTGGGGAAAAATGATGGGACTCGAAGAATCGCCCGAAGAAGCGATTATGGGCCTGGATTAAGCAAAAAAGAGCCCTCAATGGGGTGGTTGGTTTGCTGTTAGGTGTTATTCTTCTATATGAGTATCCCGATAGTTAACTTTCGCTTGGTTGGTCAATAATCGGTGTGCTAAGATGAAATGTCAGAACTGAATAGCCCTTTTGAAGGGTTTATAGAGGTTTTCCCCCCGCTTTCTTCCGGTAACGACTCAGCATGCTCAAGTAAAGAGTGTGCCTCGCTTTCGGTATTGCCGAATAGAGTTTATAAGGAGTTGCCAATCGTGGAGGACGGGGTCCCGAGGCTGGTTTCGCTCGGGAGTTATGATTGGTAGGAATTGCCGGGATAAGCTTGGTAATTCCAATTAGGAAAGGAAATTGGGGGTTTATCGATGCGTCAAAACATCACCGTGGCAATGTTGGCTATTTGCGCAACTCTTTTGACTGTGAATGTCGTTCAGCAGATGAATCGTCCTGCCTTTATGCCGGCCTTTGGCCAGGCGGTAGGAAATACCCAGGGTAATTACGTCCTGGCGACCGGCATGTCGCAGAGCGGCAATGCCAACATGCTTTTTGTCCTGGAGGTTCCTACGAGGAGACTGGCGGCTTATACCGTCAAGACCAGGGGAGTAGAGTTCATGGGTGTCCGTGAGATTACCTGGGACATGAAGCCTGAGGAACTGACTCCTAGAAGTGGGAAGCTGTCCGTCAAGGCGGTCAAGGATGCGGTTATGAAGCAGCAGGGTGGTGGAAAGAAATAACGTACTTAAAGTAAGTGAAGTGTCTGAGTCTGAAATAAACGAGGAAATGAGCGAGGTTCTGTAAAGTGAGTGAAATGAGCTTTGAAGAGGCTGCCAGCGCTCTCGGTATCTCCGCGGAGGAGCTCGAGAAACTGGTCGCTTCCGGCGAGATCGCCAGCACGAAGGATGGAGACAATCTACTCTTTAAGAAAGAGGCGATTGACAATTACAAGAATCAGGGTGAGGCCGAGATCATTCTTTCCGATGATGATCTCAATCTCCTTGATGATGACGATGACGAGATCGATTTCGGTATAGATCTCTCCGGCGGTGACGATGCGTCAGCCGATGAAGGCGATGCAGCCGATCTTCCTGATATCGCGGCCGAGGATGGCGGCGATCTGGAGCTTTCGCTGGATGATGACGCATCTGTCGGAGATGAGACCGTTCTCGATGTCGAGAGTCTTCTCAGCGACGATGACAGCGAAGGTACCACGCCGATCCCCGGTTCGGATGATTCAGGAGAGGAGAGTCTCGGAGACGAGACGCTTCTCGACACCGACATCCTGGACCTTGGCGACGATGATGCCGACACCTTCGAGCTTGATACGACGGAGGATACGCTTCTCGATCCGACCGAGGAAGGTTCCCTTCTTCGCGGCGGTGGAGCTCGCGTCATGCAGATGAAGCGGCGCAAGAGTCATGCGCCCTGGACCGTTCTGCTGTCCTTTGCCGGTCTCGCTCTGCTGATTCCCCTGGCTGTTCTTCTGGGCACCGTGCACAACGAAGGCCTGACGGTCGGACGTGGAGATTTTGTGGAAGCCCAGCGTCGTCATTCCCAGGACTGGATTGACGAGTATGGCGGCTATTTCACGGAGATGGTTCACGGCATCGCAGAGATGTTCAGGAAGTAATTTCCGTATTCGAACGATATTGAGCGGCCTGTGGCGGCAAAAAAAGCAGCCAGGGCCTCAAAAAGACTGCCAAGAAGGGCTGCTGAGCATAAATGCGAGGCAGCCCTTCTTTTATGCTCACTTCAGCAGGCGAATAAGTACCGATAAAAGCTCTTTGCTTGTTATCGGCAACCTGTTATATATTTCTCAACAAGAGTGAACCTTGGGACTCACCCGGCTTTCCTGCGGGGTGGATCCACCGTACAGGACGGCGTTCAAGCGTTAAGAAGGTGAAGAGAACAGAAGGGAAGTGATGTCATGAGGAGACTCGTGGTACGCGGGTTGGTTGTGGTCTGTGTGTTGCCGTTGTTGGTCGGTTGCGTTTCGTACGGCGAATACAACAGGCTCAAAGGGGAGCTCGAGCTTGCTGAGCAGGCGAATCGGCAGTTGATCGATCAGTACAACAGGTTGCTGGTTAAAACGAATCGACAGGCCGCTGATGGGACTATCTCAGAGGAAGAGCATAAGGCCGCCCTGGCCCAGCTTGCCGCTTTGCGTGAGCAGCTTAAAAACCAGGAAGGCGCCAGCTTTGCCAAAGAGGATCTCCCCGATGGAGCGAAGATCGAGGAGGGCGGCATCAGCCTGGGTTCGGGCCTGCTGTTCAACTCAGGAATGGCCAGCCTGAAGAAGGCAACGCATTTTCCCGCCCTGGATCAACTCGCTGGGAGCCTCAAGGGCAAGTACTCCGATTACAACATCATCATCGAGGGTCACACAGACAACGAGCCTCTCAAGCAGACCAAGAAGCTTTACGAGTACAATCTCAAGCTTGGTTTTGAGAGGGCTACGAATGTCTTCAAATACCTCAACCTGAAGCATGGTATTCCCGAGGGACGGGTCACCATTTTCAGCTATGGAATGAGCAAGCCGCTCAATCCTGATACGGCAAGCACGAAGGAGGGGCGACGGGATAACCGGCGTGTCGTCTTCCGTCTTGCTCAGAGGATTCAGTAAGTTCCCCGGGCTGAGTTTTTGTCGAAGAGGGAATGGAGTCATGAGCAGTTCCGTGCTGCGTTTGATGGCTGCTGCCCTGTTTCTTCCCCTCCTGGCTGGCTGTGTCTCCTACGAGAAGCTCAAGGTGCAGCTGAACCAGGCCGAGAGGGCGAATGAGCAGCTGATTGATCAGTACAACAGGTTGCAGCAGAACAGGAATGCCCAGAGATCGGTGGTCGCCATCTCCCAGGGTGATATCGCTGGAATCGATGGTGCCGAGGTTGAAGATGGCGGTCTCAGTCTCGGCGCCGAGTTCCTGTTTAATTCAGGCGATTCTAAGCTCAAGAGCGAGGAGGTACCTGTTCTTGATGAAGTCGCCAGGATGTTGAAAACCAAGTATTCCGGGCAGAAAATCATCGTTGAAGGACATACCGACAACGAGCCTGGAAAAGAGACTAACGAGGATCGTCAGTACAATTTGAAGCTTGGTTTTGACAGGGCGAGGAACGTTTTTAAATACCTCAATCTGAAACATGGGATACCTCAGGACCGGGTCGCGATTTTCAGCTACGGGATGAGCAAACCACTCAATCCTGAGACTGGGCATACGCCGGAAGGACGTAAAAAGAATCGTCGTGTAGTCTTTCGTCTCAGCGCGCATCACTATTGATGATCTTCAGCGGTTTCGGCGTCTGGACGTTCGCTTTCCTGGAAACCGGGAAAGCGAACGTCCTTTTTTCTATAGAATGCCGTGGTTGCGGTAATTTCAGTCGAGTCACGATCAGAGGCTTCAAGGGGCGCGATGAACTCCAGCAAGGATCATGAAGGAATCTCCGGAGGACAAAAGGGAGTCCTCGGCCGCCTTAAATCGGCAGGATTTGTCCCCCGCAAATCTCTCGGGCAGCATTTTCTTCACGACCCCAGGATTCTTGCTTCGCTGGCGGAGTCTTCCGAAGTAAATGGTGACTCCAACGTTCTCGAGATTGGAACCGGTCCAGCGACCTTGACCAGGGAACTGGCCGGTCGCAGCGCCAGCGTTCTTACCGTCGAGATCGATGAGAGGATGGGCTCCTTTGCGGCCGCGGAGTTGGCTGAATTTGATAATGTTGAGATACTTCAGCTCGATGCTTTAGACGGCAAGAGGCGGCTTAACCCGCTCCTTTTCGACAGGCTCGTCAAGCTGGGCGATTTTACCTGGGTCTCCAATCTTCCCTACCAGATCGCGACAACGGTCATCATCGCTTTGCTGGAGGCAGGAGTCGGTTGGCAGAGGGCTGTTCTTACCGTACAGAATGAGGTCGCTGAGCGGATTTGTTCGCCTCCCGTCGTCCAGGGAAAGGGGAAGCGGGTTCGTGCAAAGGCGCAGAAAAGTATAGGATATGGGCCGGCTTCTCTGCTGGTCGGCTATTGGGCCCGGGCCCGGTACTTGAAAAAAATCAGCCCGGGATCGTTCTGGCCGCCTCCAAAGGTGGATTCAGCCGTTATTTTGTTGGAACCGCGTTACAAAGTCGTAACAAGCCAAATAGAAAAGGATTACAGATCTTTTTCAAAATGGGTCCAGGTTCTTTTCCAACAGAGGCGAAAACAGCTGGGCGGATCTTTGCGGGGTATTCTGGGTCAAGATGAAGCGAACAAAGCACTTACAGAAAGAAGCCTGGATGCTACCCTGAGGCCTGAAAACCTTCATCTGGAAGATTTTCAGTTTTTTGCGAGGGCTTTTCCTTTCAATAATGGTTGAAGCTTTGCAAAAGCACCCCTAAAATCAAGTCATTGAAGAAGTAATCGCATTGGTATCCCGGAAAAAAGAGGGGATGGCAGCCCGAATCACCCTAGTGTGATTTGGACTAGCGCCCTAGCCGGTGGCGCAAATACCCGGGAGTCGCCAAAGGCCGTTACAGGCCGGAGAATTGTACTCGCACGCGTTTCGTGGTTCGGGCGAGGCGTAGATAGCTGCAGGGATCTGACTTTTCAGGTTGAAGATCCTGGTGCATGTCGACCGCTGTCCTTATGTGCTGATTCTCTGGAAAGCCTTGTATTCAGGGCCTTTTTGAGCAGCAGGGTCTGAACGGTAGATCTGCTGATTGTAATGAACGTGGAGGGCTGGAAATTCTGTCGGGCTTCGGGCCTTTGTACAGAGACTCATCCAGCTTGTTTTAAAGGGGGAAGATTTGGTTACTGCTGAATCTACCAGAGGACTGATACCAGAGGCTGATCTTGCGCTGATTCGCAGCAAGGTCTCCATCGATGAGCTTCTCAGGGATTACGACCTGCAGCTTGTCGAGGCCGGGGGCGGAAGGCTCAAGGCGTTATGTCCTTTCCACAACGAGAAGACTCCCTCCTTCTCCGTAAATTTAGATAAGCAATTCTATTATTGTTTTGGCTGCCAGGCCGGCGGCAACATCTTCACCTTCGTCCAGGAATACGAACGGGTTGGCTTCCCTGAGGCTGCGGAGATGCTTGCGCGTAAAGCTGGGGTCGTCCTGCAGCGTACAGCGAAGCGGGATGATCAGTACCACAAGACCCTCGAGGTCTACGATGCGCTTGACTACGCCGCAGGTTTTTATCACACCTATCTCCTGGAAGATGCCGGCGCCCAAGGCGCGCGGGAATATCTCGCCGCGCGCGGGATGAACGAGGAGATGCAGCGGACCTTCCGCCTTGGCTGCTCGCCCCCCGGCTGGGATGAGCTGCTTAAGAAGGCGTCCGCGGCGGGGCACTCGGTCGAAGTTCTCGACAGGGCAGGTCTCATTCGACAGAACAAGACAGGCAAGGGCAGCGGGTTTTTCGACGAATTCCGCGGCAAATTGATCTTTCCGATCAGCGATGCCCAGGGGAGGACGATCGGTTTCGGTGCCCGGCGATTGGCTGGCGATGACGACCCGGCCAAGTACCGCAATACCCGGGATACGAACCTGTTCAATAAATCCAAGGTTCTCTACGCCCTGCCCCAGTCGAAGCAGGGAATTCGCCGGGAAAAGGCCATCGTGGTTGTTGAGGGTTATACCGATGCCATCATGGCCCACCAGGCCGGCCTGGATTTCTTCGTCGCCAGCCTGGGGACGGCCTTCACGCAGGAAAACACCCAGGCGCTCAAGCGCTATGCCGACAGGGTCTATATGATCTTTGATGGAGATAGCGCCGGGCTCAAGGCCGCCGAGAGATCCATTGAATTGCTGGTCGGCGAAAACCTGGATGTGCTGATTTACCCGCTCTCAGACGGAAAAGATCCCTGCGATGCGATTGCCGAGTTGGGAGGCGACGCTTTCTGGAAAAGTGTGCAGGCGGATTCGGTCGACATTTTCGATTTCAAATGGAATCGGACCATCGAGACCGGCGAGGCGGCTGCCAGTCCACAGATGCTTTCCAAGGGGGTCAAGGATTTCCTCTCCCTGGTCGCCAGGATATCGGACAAGGTAGCTCGCCGGGTAGTTTTGAATAAATATGTCGAGAGGTTTGAAATCCTCGGTATCGCTATGGAGGATCTCCCGCTGGAAGAGATGGGTCTTTTCTCGCCAGAGCGGGAGAGGGAAGAGGTTCCGAGCCAGGAGCCCGTTTTAAATGAAGGGCGCATCAAGCTTCTCGAGTCGATTTTATTTGTCATGATTTCAGCTCCCATCCAGGCGGAGGCTCTCTGGCAGGAGGTTCCCCAGGGCTTGGTGGCTGATGCAGCCGGACAGGCTGTCGAGTCCTATGTGAAGGACCAGTTCGCAAGGGGAGGATTTTCGAATGACGGGAGACTTTTACACGAGGGCCTGAACGGGATGGTTGAGAGGCTCGTATTTAAAATCCTCAACCAGATAGACGAGAATTCTGAATTGCCTGGGGGCGACCAGGCCGAGCAGTTGGAAAAATGCAGACGGGACCTCCGTCGCTGGACCATCCAGGACAAGATTGCCACTTTGAAGGCGGATCGCGCCGTAGCCAGGAACTCGGGTGATACCGAACGGGCTATGGCCCTGCGTATGGAAATTATTGCTTTGCGGCGGGAGTTGACTCAACTGCTCAAGGAAACGGACGAATAGCCAGGGGCCGGGTAATCAATCTCCCGGCAGATAAACCACTTATATATTGATCACCACAAACATTAGTTTTTCCGCCCGGGACCAGGCTCTTGTGTTTACAGCCAGGTTTTCCAGGGGGGTAATTTTCGGAGTATAGAAATGGAAGACAAGCTCAAGCTGCTAATCGAGGAAGGTAAACGCGAGGGCGGTATCACCTACCAGCGTTTTAACGAGATCTTTCCGGATGATTGCAATTCTCCCCAGAGGATTGACGAGATCTTCGCGATTCTCGATGCCCATGACATCGAGATGCGTGACAACAAGGTCGCCGATCCTTCTGAGAATTCGGATTCCGGCACCAGTGAGTTACCGGAAAAGATTGATGACCCGGTTCGAATGTATCTCACCCAGATGGGAGAGATTCCTCTTCTGAAGCGTGCCGAGGAGCTTCTCCTTGCCAAGAAGATTGAGATCTCACGGCATCGCTACCAGAAGTATGTCTTCGGCAGCGGTCTTGCCCTGGGGGTCACGGTGAAGGTCATCGACGATGTCATGCGTGGCGAGATGGCCCTCGATAAGGTTGTCAAGGTGACGCCTTCCAACAATGAAGAGATCACCAAGGAAGATGTTTTCCGTCTCGTCAAGACGAACCAGGCGACCCTGAGACTGATCCACATCGAGACATCCAGGGACTTTTCAAAGTTGCTCGGAGAAGAGCTTTCGGCAAAGGTCAGCGAGAAGATTAGTTCCAGGGTTCGCAGCCGCAATGGAAAGGGCTCGGTTCTGCTGAATGAACTTATTCTCAAGAAGCCCGTGGTGAATCAGCTTCGTCATGAATTGAAGACGCTCCATCGAAAGATGAACAGCATCGAGAATGAAAAGGCGAAGATTGAGCAGGCCCGCAGGAGGGGCAAGCGGAAGCTCCGGAGCTGTGAAAAGAATCGAATGGCCGAGTTGGATGCACGACTCCAGGAATACGAACTCCACGCTCTCGAGCCAATGACTGAGTTGGAAAAGCGTATGGTGAAGATCGATAAGTGGCACACAGAGTACGAGATTGCCAAGAGAAAGCTCTCAGGCGGCAACCTGCGGCTCGTGGTGAGTATCGCCAAGCGCTATCGAAACAGGGGACTCACCTTCCTCGACCTGATCCAGGAAGGGAACACGGGTCTCATGAAGGCGGTTGAGAAATACGAGTACAGGCGGGGTTATAAGTTCTCCACCTACGCCACCTGGTGGATTCGCCAGGCGATCACTCGCTCGATTGCCGACCAGGCGCGTACCATCAGGATCCCTGTACATATGATTGAGACGATGAGCAAGGTTCGCAACGCGACAAAGGAGCTCATTCAGAAGAATGGACGTGAACCGACGATCAAGGAGATCTCGCAGAAGCTTGATATCACCGAGGAGGATACCCGCAAGGTCATCAAGATCTCGAAGCATCCGATCTCGTTAGACAGGCCGATCGGGGATTCCGATGATGGGTTCTTCGGTGATTTCATCGAGGACAAGGGAACCGTCTCTCCCGTCAACGCCGCGACCCATGAGATGTTGAAGGAAAAGCTTGGAGATGTCCTTGGTACGCTGACCTACAGGGAACGTGAGATTATCAAGCTCCGCTACGGCCTTGGAGATGGGTATACCTATACTCTCGAGGAGGTGGGCAAGATCTTCAAGGTGACCCGTGAGCGGGTTCGTCAAATCGAGGCAAAGGCCATCCGCAAGCTGCAGCACCCGATTCGTTCCAGGCTGCTGGAGGGTTTTGTTGAGACGATTTCCGTCTGAGGAAGGCGCGCCAGCGCAGGTCTGATAACGTTCGAAGAAGTAATTAATGACAATACCGATCAGGATCGAGATGAGGCTTAAGCGGGTTCCAGCCGCGGCGGGACCGGCGCGAGCCGGTGTCTGCCGGGAGGTTGTCACGCTTGCCGGGCGATCCTTTACGCGGCAACAACCGCTCCTGCCTGTCGCCGCGGGATAATATTTGGGCCGGTCACGAAAGTGACCGGCTTTTTTTTATTGCCAATCGAGGCGAATAAAGAGAAGTTGTTCTGCTCAATAGAGGCCGAGAGACACGAATGCATCATTCGATAGAAAAACTGCTAGGTGTTCAGAAGTTCGATCGAGAGATCAGTCTTCTTGAAGAGGCCAAGATCCGTCGCCCGATGGAGCTCAGCGATGATCTTCGCAAGGTGAACGCCGGCAAGGCGTCCGTTAGCGCTGTTGAGGAGGTCATCAAATCCTGCAGGATGGATATCGATAAGGGCGAGCTCCAGGTCAAGGAGTTGGATGGCGAGATCGAAAAGTCGAAGATCGCGATGAATGGCTCCAAGACCAATGAGGAGTTCTCCATCTGCAAAGGCCAGATCGAGAAGCACGAGGAGAGCCAGGGGACTCTCGAGGAGAATGTTCTCGAGTTGATGAGTCATCTCGATACGCTTCAGGGCAAGAAAGAGGAAGCTGAGCGGGAGCTCGCCGATATCGAGAAGGCCTATCAGCGGAAAGAATCCGAGGTCAATGGCCTGGTGTCAGGTCTCGAATCCAGGATCGGCGGACTCAAAGAAGAACGTGGAGAGCTGTCAGTGGATATCGACCAGGATCACCTGGATATCTATGAGCGGGTCAGGAGCAAGGTCGATGCCGACAGCGTTGTTCCTGTACATAAAAAAGATGAAGGAGAGGGTGTTTTCTTCTGCCAGGGCTGCTATATGCGGGTCACTAAGCAGGAACTCACCCAGCTCGCTCTCGCGCAGGAGCTTCTCACCTGTAGAAGCTGTTCGCGCCTGCTCTACCTCGAAGACTGAAAACCTATCTTTTGGGTTTTTTATGCTTTAAGCTTGTTGATGACAGACAGGGGACAGGGGCGTTTCGAGGTTTTTCTATGCCGGTTAAAAGGCAACTGGTCGTTTCAGGCCGATGCATTCTCTTATTCTGCGCGGGGTTACTCGTCCCCTGTGTTCTTTGGGCGGGAGTTGTGGAGCCCCTGAACGGCTGGATCTTCACTCCTGACAATCTTGTCGGCGATTCGGTGAGGGCATCTTTCGGTGACCTTGATGGGAGGATCTTCGGGGGGGCGCGCGTCGAGTCCTCTCCTCCTGCCCTGGTGTTCGATGGAAACGACGACCGGGTGGTCATCGAAGCGGCCGGTTCATCAGATCTTCCTGTCCGGCAGCTTTCCGTCGAGTCCTGGGTGCGACTGGATTCCTCCACGAGGTGGGGCGGCATCTGCGGCTATATCCAGGATAACGGCAGCTTTGAGCGGGGCTGGTTGCTGGGCTACAACGACTCTTCCTTCAGCATGGCTCTGGCCACCTCCAATACCCTCACCTACCTGGAAGCCTCCGACAGCTTTGAGCTGGGAAGCTGGTATCACGTTGTTGGTACCTACAATGGGTCTGAGCTCAAGATCTACGTGAACGGTCAGCTCGAGGGCTCCTCGCGGTCGCGATCGGGGGATATCGATTACGCAGATGCGAGCCTGGTCGTGGGAGCCTATGTCGATGATAACGAGCTCTGGCCTCTTGAAGGACAGGTTCACGAGGCGCAGATTTATAACACCGTCCTGAGCCAGGCGGACGCGCGCGAGCGCTATCTTGCCAAGCGTGGACTCTTTGGCGGGGACCTGGTCCCAGGGCCGGACCCTGCGGGGGAGACGGGAATCGTCGCTCAATGGACCTTTGACAATGAGCACGTAAACGGCCGCCTTGTGAGCGACCGTGTCGGGAGCTTCGATGGAACGATCCAGGGCGAGTATGAGCTGCTTTCCAGTCCGGCGGCCCTTGCGCTTGATGGTTCATCCACCTTCGTTCGGATGGGACTCCCGGGGGGCTCCGCGGCTCTGCCGCGCAGGGAGCTGACCGCCGAGGCGTGGGTCCAGATCAACGAGGGAACCACCTGGGGAGGGATCCTCGGTTATATGCAGGACAACGGGAATTTTGAGAGGGGCTGGGTCCTGGGCTACGATGATTCGCATTTCAGCATGGCGTTGTCATCCGGGCAGTTGACCTATCTTGCTGGTGATACGGAGTTCCAGCAGGGTACCTGGTACCACGTAGCGGGAACCTATGACGGAGAGACCTTGCGGCTCTACGTGAACGGCCGGCTTGATGCCAGCTCGTCCGCTCAATCCGGAGATATCGCCTACGCGGACTCTACCTTCGTCGCGGGGGCGTACGAAGATGACAACGAATTCTATCCTCTAGATGGAGCGCTGCATGAGCTCAGACTCTACGATGAGGCCTTGAGCGAGGCTCGGCTCAGGGAAAAATATGAGTCAGGACGCGAGCGGTTTCCTGTACTCGAACCCGTTCTCATGGGGCCAACGGTGAGGTTTACCTCGGTTGATACGGCCCTGGTCTCCTGGAAGACAACGGCTCCCTCGCGGTCGGTCGTCGACTTCGGCACAAGCAGGGCTCTTGGCAGGACGGCTCGCGATGAAAACCTGGCTGTGGATCACGCGGTCTACCTGGAGGGCCTCGAGCCCGGTACGCCCTATTTCTACCAGGTCAGGAGCCAGGCAGGAGGCCAGGAATCGAGAACCCAGGTCTATGAATTTTCGACCGAGTTTAATTTCTCTGTGCCGTCCGCTGAGCGGATCGAGTCGCCGTTTGGCGAGGATGCGGATTCAGCCGTCTACGCCCAAGCGGCCGAGAGGATCCTTGCTCTCACCGGCATCGAGAGGGGCTATTGTCTCGACCTCGACTGTGGCCGGGGGAGACTTGCCGTAGAGCTGGCGAAGCGTTCAAAGCTGAGAATCATCGGAGTGAGCCCGGACCGGGAGGAGGTCTCGGCTGGGCGGACGCTCCTGCGGGAGTCGGGGCTCTACGGTTCACGGATCACGCTCCATCTGCGGCTGCTTCAGGATCTTCCCTATGCTGAAAAATCGTTTAACCTGATCGTCTCCGACCGGATTGTCCGGGGCTTCCTCCCGCGCGCCGAGGCGGGTGAGATGTTCCGGCTGCTGAAGCCTTCAGGCGGGGCCGCGGTCTTTGGTCAGCCCCCGGGCGCGCGCAACGATGTAACCCCGGAAACTCTCCGAGGCTGGCTGGCTGATCTGCCTGTGGCTTCCGAGGAGCTCGAAGCGCCTGGCGCCTGGGCCGCAGTGGTACGGGGCGCCCTCGAGGGCGCCGGTGAGTGGAGCCATATGTACGGCTCGCCGGACAATTCCGCCACCAGCCGCGATGAGCTGATTGCGCCCGCCAGCATGAGAATCCAATGGTATGGCCGTCCCGGTCCGAGAGGAATGATTGACCGCCAGCCCCGGCAGCAGTCGCCTCTCTATGTGAATGGCCGGCTCTACAGCCAGGGTAACGACAGGGTCTACGCCCTTGATGCCTACAACGGAACGGTGCTCTGGTCCCTCGATGTACCTGGCATGAGGCGTGTCAATATACCCAGGGACACCGGCAATATGTGCGCCGATGCAGATGCCCTGTTCATCACGGTCAAGAACGCCTGCTGGCGTCTCGGCGGCCGGACAGGGCAGCTCGAGATGGTCTATCCCGCCGGCGACGGGATCGCCGACAAGACGGCGCATTGGGGCTATGCCGCGGTGCTGGGTGATCAGCTGGTGGGCACCAGGGTAACGCCCGATTCGAGCTACAGCTCATTCAGCGGACCCGACAAATGGTACGACGAGACCTCGGGAGGCTTCGGTACTTCACAGATCATCAGCCGCTCCCTGTTTTCTGTCGCCAGGGAGGATGGGCTCGCTCGCTGGGATCGCGCTGCGGGCGCGATCCTCAACTCAACGATAACGATTGGCGGTGGGCGGTTGTATTACATCGAGTCGCGTTCGAACTCGGTATTGAACGCGGGAACGGGTCGAACAGGCTCCTCCGATCTATGGCGGAATAATTTTCTCGTGGCCCTGGATGTCGACAGCGGCGATGTGCTCTGGCGCCAGCCGGTTACGCTTCCCTCTTCTCCGGCTCCGGTGGTGGCCTTCCTGCTCTATTCAGAGGAGAGGCTGATCACCTCCATCGCCAACAGCAGGTATCACGTCACCTGTTATTCGGCGGCCAATGGCAGCCGGCAGTGGTCGCAGGACCATTCCTGGAATCGCAACCATCATGGAGGCCACATGTATCATCCTGTGGTGGTGGGCGACACGGTCATCGTGGAGCCCCGCGGTTACGATCTCTTCAGCGGCGGCTCGGTGTTCAATTCGCTGCCCTCGCGCGGCGGCTGCAGCACGATGAGCGCCGCGGCGCGAACCGTCGTTTACGTCGACTGGGACTACGATAACGGCTCCTTCGGCTTCTGGGATGTGGACAGCGGGGCGCGGGTCCAGAAGGCCGGTTCGCGGGGCAGCTGCTGGCTGGGCCTGATCTCGGGCGGCGGTATGGTCTTCAGTCCTACCTCCAGCTCAGGTTGCGTATGCCGTTACCCGCTACAGACTTCGATAGGCTATTCATCATGGTGATATTCCAAACCCGGAAAAACTACGCGGTGCCGGGTAGGCGGCAAGAGGGAACACTGTGGCGGATTCTTTTTGTCTTCGGGCTCCTTCCGGCTTTCGCGCCGGGGGTGTTGCCTGCGGATGACTGGCCTACTCATCGCCGTGACCTTCAGCGCAGCGGTGTCTCTCCGGAGCAGCTGGAGCTCCCCCTGACCCAGACCTGGGTCTATCGCTCGGCGAACCCGCCCGCTCCCGCCTGGACCGGTCCCGCGAAGAAGAACTATTACGCCACCAACCAGGTACTCCTGAAGCCGCGGCTCGCTTTTGACCGAGCCTTCCATGTGGCGGTCGCGGGGAACGGGCTCTATTTCGGTTCATCTGTCGATGATACGGTCTACCGACTGAACACGGCCAATGGAAGGCAGCAATGGGCTTTTACCACCGATGGTCCTGTGCGCTTCGCGCCGACGCTTGAGGGTGAAAACGTGTATTTCGGCTCCGAGGATGGGACGGTCTACTGTCTTGGCCAGGACAACGGCGCGCTTCGGTGGAGCTACACGGCCTCTGGCTCGGAGCAGAACCGCCTGGTGCCCAGCAACGGGCGTTATGTATCGGTCTGGCCGGTTCGCAGCGGTGTCCTCGTCAACGGCGGCGTGGCCTATTTCAGCGCCGGTATTTTTCCCGGGGAGGGAGTCTATGTTTGCGCGGTTGACGCGCTCACCGGCTCCGATCGAGGCGCTAATCACTGGCGCCGGCTGCGCCGGAATGACGTATCCCTGCAGGGCTACGCTCTTCTGTCCGGCAGCAATCTTTATTTCCCGGCGGGAAGAAGCTCTCCCTATATCTTCAGCCGCTCTTCGGGAAGCCTGCAGGGGCGTTTTGGGGGAGATGTCATGGGCACCTTCGCGTTGCTGGCCGGCAATTCCCTCATCAACGGTCCAAGCTCCCGGGAGGGAGCCAGCCTGGAGGAGTTCAACGCCAGCAGCCGCGACAGCATCGCTGTTTTTGAGGGAGGCAACTCCATGGTTGTCACCTCGACGGTATCCTATCTCCTCGCTGATGATTACCTGACAGCTCTGAATCGCGGCACCCGGCGGGTGATCTGGCGCCGGGAGGTGAGCTATCCCTACGAGCTGATTCGCTCCGGAGCTACGCTCTTCGCCGGCGGGCGGGATGAGGTCGCCGCCTTCGACAGCTCTACCGGGGAGACCCTCTGGACCGCCCCGGTAGAGGGGCGCGCCTACGGCCTTGCGGTTGCGGGAGGAAGGCTCTTTGTCAGCACCGACAAGGGAACCATCCATTCTTTCAGCGCCGGGATCGAGGGCCGTCCGGCGTTCGTCAGGGGAGATGCTAACCGGGATGGCATTGTCGACATCTCCGATCCCGTCACCCTGCTCTTCCATCTTTTCAGGGGAGCTTCGGTTCTCGATTGCGAGGATCATGGAGACGCGGATGACAACGGCAGGCTCGAGCTGACGGACGCGGTCTTCCTGCTTGATTTCCTCTTCCGCCGCGGCGTTCAGCCCCAGCCTCCTTATCCGGCCCCCGGCCTCGACACCAGCGCTGATCCCTTTGAATGTGGGGATTCCAGCTGAGGGGGGAACGTCTCAAAAAAAACGGCCGGCCCGAAGGCCGGCCGGTCAGCAGGTTGTAAGCCGGATTCTGTTGACTGGACCTGGGTCCAGCCCGAGACCATTCATCTTTGCGACCTACCCGGGAGTTATGCGGACGAGTCCGCGCGAAACGAGCAGCCTCTGCTCCCCTATTCGGTCTTGCTCCGTGTGGGGTTTACCTTGCCGAGAAGTGTCACCACTCTCGCGGTGAGCTCTTACCTCACCATTTCACCCTTACCGATTCTCTCTCGAGGTCGGCGGTATATTTTCTGTGGCACTTTCCCTGGGATCGCTCCCGGTGGAGTTATCCACCACACCGCCCTGCGGAGTCCGGACTTTCCTCGGCCCTGATTCAATGAGCCGGCCCGAAGGCCGTCAACTGCGGGCCGCGGCCTCGACCTCTACTGACCCGGCGATTATAGCAGCGGACGAATGAATATCCACTCCAGGCAGCCAATTACTGCGCAGAGGATCAGGGTTATCCCTGTGAGCAGGAAAAAATAATGCAGGCTCAGGCGCAGGACGCGCCGTGGCTCGCCAAGGTCGCTCATGATGCTCACCAGCGGAATGATAAAGCCGAGGGCCAGGAGGGCCAGTATTTCGATCTCGAGCCTCATTCGTCCTTTCCTTCATCTTCACC
>CAJWMA010000009.1 GCA_913042995.1 uncultured bacterium
CTCGATGCTGTCGTAGGGGCCGTTGTTGATGAAGTTGAGAATGACCCTGTCCTCCACCGCGGGCTGTCGGCATTCGAGGTAGCCCGGGGCCGGGGTGATGGCCGTTTCGTGGAGAATTTCGGCGAGCAGGGCGTCGCGCTGCCCGAGGCCGAGAACAAAGAAACGGGATTCGCCATTGGCCACGATGTTCTCGAGTCCGACACTTCCGGAGCGGCTCTCCCGCCGAATCGAGGCCGTGGTGATCTCCGAGCCCGGGATGACCTCGCCGCTGTTGGTGTCTACCAGGGCGATCCACTTCTGGCCGAAGTCGCGATAGGTTCCGCCGCTGAGCCAGAGGAGGTCACCGCGTCCCGGGACCCGCGAGATGCCGCCGGTATAGGTATTGAAGACGTCCTCGATCGGCGGCGGCTGGATCCGGGTGTAGGGGTTGTCGAATTGTTTCAGGATGCGGCCCTCCAGGTCGACCTGGTAGACGATGTCCTCGACAACCTCGGTAATCCAGAGGGCGCCGCGTCCCTCGTCGGCGGCGGGATCAAAGACCATTCCCATCACGGTTCCGAGATCCTCTTCAGATTCCGGATCATCGGGGTCGAATTCTTCATTGAGATTCGGCAGGGCGACCTCGAAGGTCGAGAGAACGTTTCCAGAGAGATCGAGCAGGCCGATGATGTGCCGGGTCGTATTGTAGACGAAGAAGGTGTTCGCCTCCGGGCCTCGGGCGATCCCGGAGATATATTCCTCTTCCTCCTCGCCTGAGGCGAAGGTCTCAGCTACGGGGATCGTCGCGACCGGGTCTCCGGGTGAGTTCATCTCGAATACGATCAGCGCTCTCTCCCTGCCATCGGTCACGACGAGCAGGTTGTCACCGTTGGAGGCGAGGTCGATCGGGAGCCGGCCTCCCACCTCCCTGGACCGGAGAATCTGTCCGGGACCGGTCAGCACCAGGCAGGGGCCGATGATGCTCTCGGTTCCGTTCTTCATCGCCCGTACGCTCAATTCGTAGAGTCCCGGCGGTGACAGCTCGGCTTCCCAGGTGGTGGCGTCTCCCGGCAGGACCGCGTGGACCCGGCAGCCCTCGATGATCTCTACGCGGTCGTAGCTCTCGCGTGATGACCAGCGCAGCATGGCCAGGTCTCCTGCCGTATCGCATTCGAGTCCGAAGATTTCCCGGTCTTCGGGTTCTCCTGCTTCGAGGACGGCCAGCCGGGCGTTGGATTCGACGACACAGATGAACGAATCCAGCTCGCCTCCGTTCTCCGCGCCGGGGAAGGGGTGGCGCACGATACCGCTGACTGTTCCGCCGGCGGCATCCAGGGAGAAGGACAGCCCCGTGTAGGAGCCCTCCGCATCGAGCTTGTAGAGTCGATTCTGCTGGCCGCGGATGCCGGTGATCCAGAACCCGGCGAGCTCTCCATCCTCATGGATCAGATCGATTCCCGCGGACTGGGTGTGCTGTCCCCGGCCGGGGAAGCCATCGGGGTCTTCGGGATGAACGAAGCTTCTCAGCAGCTCACCCTCGAGGCTGATCTCGTAGACCAGGGTTCCGAGCGTCTCGACGACATAGATCGAGCCCGTGCCTTCCGCCGCGCCGGGGTCAAAGGCGAGGCCGCGGACCGTGCGCGCCGCGAGCCGGGGGTTATCGAGAAACGGGATGGAGATCTCGCGGCCGGTGGGGACTCCCAGCTTGTCGAGCTCGACAATCCGGCCGCTGTCGGCATTGGTTACGAGCAGGGTGTCATCCAGGGGGTTCCAGGTGATGCCGGTGGTGAACTCGAAGGCCAGGAAAGGGGAGGGGATGGTGTCGAGCAGTTGTGTGAGGTCGGTGCTGTACTTGTAGATTCGCTCGTCGAGAAAGGTCGTGATCCAGAAGCAGTCCTCCGTCTCGTCGTAGGTGATGTCCTGCGGGGCGATGACCGCGAAGGTGACGAAGTCAGCGGCGAGGTCGCCGGGCTCAGCCTCGAGGCGGGCCTGCCCCAGCGCTCCAAGGAGCGCGAACATCGCCAGCGTCAGTCGGAAGGTCCGGGTGGACATTTGAAGATTCCTGTCGCGATTATCTGAAAAAAACCGGTAATTACGGAAAAGGCCCGCAAGATGAATTTTAAGGCTCCAAGGGGCTGTGGGCAAGCTGGGGTAAATTTCGGGGTCTCGCTTCCCCGGCAAACAATCTGTACAATCTCTGCGTCCGGTTTCCAGGAGTATTTCAGGAGCGACAGTAGCGTCCCATGGGCAACACCTTCGGAAAGATCTTTCAGATTTCCACCTGGGGGGAATCGCATGGCCCCGCCGTCGGGGTCACCATCGACGGCTGTCCGGCGGGCGTTCCCATCGACGAGGAGGCGATCCAGATCGAGCTCGACAGGCGTCGGCCCGGGCAGAGCGACATCACCACGCCGCGTTCGGAAGATGACCGGCTCGAGGTGCTCTCAGGCGTGTTCGAGGGAGTCTCCACTGGCGCGCCGATCCTGCTCATGGTGCGCAATAAGGACGCCAGGCCGCAGGCCTACGATCATCTCAAGGATGTCTACCGGCCCTCGCACGCGGACTATACCTACCAGGCCAAGTATGGCCATCGCGATCATCGCGGCGGTGGGCGGTCGAGCGCGCGGGAGACGATTGGCCGGGTCGCCGCAGGCGCCATCGCCAGACGGATCCTCGCCGATTCAGCCGGGGTGGAGCTGGTCGCCTATGTTCGGAGAATTCACGATATCGAGGCGGAGATCGATGCGGCCTCGGTGGCGAGAGACGCCGTCGAGAGCAACGCGGTTCGTTGTCCTGATTCGGACGCGGCGGAAAAGATGATTGAGCGGATCAAGCAGCTTCGCAAGGAGGGCGACTCAGCTGGCGGGCTCGTCGAGCTGGTCGCGCGCGGGATTCCGGTGGGTCTTGGAGAGCCGGTCTTCGATCGCCTCGAGGCGGACCTGGCCAAGGCGATGCTCTCTCTGCCTGCGACCAAGGGCTTCGAGGTCGGCTCGGGATTCGATGGGACCCGGCTGACGGGTTCGGCCCACAACGATGCCTTCTACAAGGATGGCGATGAGGTTCGCACGCGCAGCAACAACTCCGGCGGGGTCCAGGGGGGAATCTCCAACGGCGAGGATCTCGTCTGCCGAATCGCATTCAAGCCCACGGCGACGATCAACAAGGAGCAGGAGACGGTCTCGACCTCCGGCGAGGAGACTGTCCTGAAAGCCCGCGGGCGTCACGACCCCTGTGTTCTTCCCCGCGCAGTTCCTATCGTCGAGGCCATGGCGGCGCTGGTTCTCGTCGACCACTGGTTCCTCGACCGGTCGCGCAAGCTGTCGTGAGCGAGTCCCTGCCCCCGCTCTACGTTGTCACCGATGCCGACCGGCTTGGCGAGGAGAGGGTGCGTGACAGCATCCGGTCCGCCGCCGAGGGGGGGCTGTCCATGGTCCAGCTGCGGGAGCCGTCGTGGAGCATCGAGAGGCTCGAGGCGTTTGGCCGCAGCCTCCTGGGCGTGTCCGCCGGTCTCAGCCTGGTGGTGAGCTGTCATGCCGGAGATGATTTTACCGCCCGCGTGGAGCTGGCCGGTCGCCTGGGCGCGCGGGGAGTTCATGTCGGTGGGGGGGAAACCGGCCGGGTTGCCGAGGCGCGTGAAGCCCTGGACGAAGACAGGCTGATCGGCTATTCGGCTCATTCGGCCGCCGAGGCGGCCGATGCCTTTGAGCAGGGAGCGAGCTATGTCAGCCTCTCACCCGTATTCCTGCCGCTGTCGAAGACGGGAGAGTTTCAGCCCCTTGGCCTGGAAGAGCTGGGGCGGGCCTGCTCACGCCTGCCTGGCCCGGTTTACGCTCTCGGGGGAGTCACTTCCGCGGCGGCGTCCTCCATCAAGGACCTGGGAGCTGTCGGCGTCGCCGTGATCACGGCGATTCTCGAGGCGGATGATCCGGCCGGCGCCTCGAGGAAGATGCGGGCGCCCTGGGGTGATCGTGCCGCAGGGTGAAGATGATCTGAGGCATTACTTGACCGAATGAACCCGCTGTGAAAACATGTGTCCGCGGACTGTTCGTGTTGATTTTGAAGTTAACCTTTCCCCTGGAAGTTCCAGCCATGAGAACCGTTTATTTCGTCCTCTCGCTCATAAGTTTCTTTTTCTTCCTGCTGCAGTGGAGCCCCTGGGCTGGTGGAGAAGGCGGCTTCGCGCCGATGTTCGGTTTGTTGGAAGGACTGGATAATAAGGTGCATCATTTCAGCATCGAGCAGCACTTCTGGACCTCCATCTTAGCCGGCTTCACGATCACCTTTCTCGCATCCGCGGTGTTTTGCGGAGAGGGTGAAGCTGAAGAGGAATTCTGAGGAACACCTTCCCGGCGTTTCGCGCGAGCCGTCTGTCAGCTGGTTCGCGCCTGGCGAACGGCGGCTTCCCAGCGCGCCGTGTTTTTCGCCACATCCGAGGTCTTCATCCCGGGGCTGAAGCGGCGGTCTTCCCTCCAGGTCTCACGGATGTCTTCGAGCGAATCGAAGATTCCAACTGTGAGGCCGGCCTGCAGGGCGGCTCCCAGGGCGGTGGTCGAGGTGATCGCGGGACGGACCGCGTCGCAGCCGAGGAGATCCGCCTGGAACTGCATCAGCAGGTCGTTGTTCGAGGCTCCGCCATCGACCTTGAGCTCGACGAGGCTGTCCTTCGAGCCGGACCCGGCTCGCCCCAGGTCTTCCCGCATGGCTGCGAGGATGTCATTGATCTGAAAGGCGACGCCCTCGAGCGCGGCCCTGGCGATGTGGGCGGCCGTAGAGCCCCTCGTCAGCCCGGCGATCATTCCCCGGGCATCCGGATCCCAATGGGGCGCTCCGATGCCCGCGAGAGCCGGGACGAAGACCACGCCGGCGGAATCGTCAACCGACCGGGCAAGTCCCTCGATCTCCGAGGAGTCGGAGATGAGCCCCAGGCCATCGCGCAGCCACTGGACGATGGCGCCGGCGATGAAGGCGGAGCCCTCGAGGGCGTAGGTGGTTTTTCCACCCGTGCGCCACGCGGCCGTTGAGAGCAGGCCGCTTTCGGAGCGTACGATGTTCTCGCCGGTGTTGAGCATCAGGAAGCCGCCGGTCCCGTAGGTGCACTTCGCCTCCCCGGGTTCAAAGCAGGTCTGTCCGAAGAGGGCGGACTGCTGGTCACCGATCAGGGCCGCCACCGGGATTCCATCGGGCAGGAAATCGAGGCCGCTGGTTTGCGCGAAGACGGAGTCGTTGTCCCTGATCTCCGGCAACAGCGAGGCGGGGATCCCCAGGATGCCGAGCAGCTCTTCATCCCATTCACGGGTCTCGAGATCCATGAGCAGGGTTCGTGAGGCATTGGAGATGTCGGTGACGTGGGCGGCTCCGCCTGAGAGCTTCCAGCACAGGTAGGTATCGATCGTCCCGAAGCGCAGCTCCCCGGCCTCCGCCAGCGCGCGGGTTCCCTCGATTTCATCGAGGAGCCAGGCGATCTTGGTGCCGGAGAAATACGGATCGAGGACCAGGCCGGTCTTCTTTTTGAAGGTGGCTTCCCGACCCGCATCCTTGAGCTCCCGGCACTTCGCCGCGGTTCTGCGGTCCTGCCAGACGATCGCGCGATGGATCGGTTGTCCATCCTCGGCTCTCCAGATCGCGGTGGTCTCCCGCTGGTTGGTGATTCCGACAGCGGCGATGGAGGCCGCGTCCACACCGCCCGCCTCAAGCGCGGCGGCTACCGAATCCCGGACACTCTGAAAGATCTCACCGAGCTCGTGCTCCACCTGTCCCGGCTCGGGGAAGTGCTGGGGAAACTCGCTCGAGGCTTCGGCAAGCACCGAGAGCTCGCTGTCGAGCAGAAGAGCCTTGGAGCCCGTGGTGCCCTGGTCGATCGCGAGGATGACGTTTTTTCCGTTATTGCCCATCTCGATCCTTCGTTTGCCCGGGTTGTTCGACTGGAAAGAGGGTGCCGGCTTTCGGCGAGCTCAGCTCGATGACGTTGATGACGACAGATCTTCCGCCCGGCCTGGTGGTCAGCCGCTTGAACACGACCGGCGTCCCCAGTTTTTGATCAAATTCGGCTTTGAGGACAGTGTCGCCCTTCTGTTTCGCCTGGAGCTCAAGCTCCCGCTCCATGGTCCTGAAGAGCCCGGCGATCGTATAGGAGTCATCTGAGCTTGCCCGGGGCAGGCCATTGTAGGTCTGCGAGACCAGCTTTCCATCACGCACCTTCGTCTCGGCCCGGGACTCATCCTGCCGATCGACCTGGATGCTGATGGAGAGGTCATAATCCCCGGGTCCTTCCCGGCTCCATCTCTCCCGCCAGTCATCTAGCATTCCAGGCAGGAGCAGGGCGGTCTTGTCGGCGAAGGCCGTGATGATGAAGAAGATCAGAACCGCGGCCAGGGCCGCGAGTCCTCCCGCGAGGAGGATGGTCCTCGGCAGGGAGGGGGATTTTGTCATCGAGGCGCCGGACTCTTGCATAGGATTCACTTTAGCGCCGTGCCAATTCGATCTAGCCGCCCGCGCCGGCCTTCCTGGGTTTTTCCGCCGGGATCTTCGGCGGCTGGAAGTGCTTTACGTAAAGCTCTCCAATCGTTCTCTGGATCGCCACCTGGTCCGGGTAGCCGGTGACCTGGAGGTAGGCGACCTTGCCGTCCGGCCCGGTGATCACGACCCCGTGGTTGTGAAGGTAGAGACTCTTTTCCCTGTCCTTGGGAGCCGGGGATCCATCCGGGAAGTGGGCGATGCCGGCGGGAAAGGGCGGCTTCTTGGTAGCGTAGAGCTTGATGGCCTGGGTGAGACACTCCTTGCTGCCGCCCTTGTTCAGCTGCGTGTCGCTCTGGTAGATTCCGGCGAAGGCCAGGGGCAGGGTGCCGCCCGAGGCCATGGTGCGCGTGAAGAGCTGAGCGAGAAAATCTACCCGGTTCTTCTGGCAGCCGGGACAGTTGTCGTAGGCGACCAGCAGGCCGATCTTGTTCTTGAAGGCGCCGAGGGGATCTTTAGCGGGCTCGAACTTGGCCGTCTTCGGGTTCCACCAGAGGGTCTTGGGCAGGGCCTCCAGCGGTTTGCCGACATACTTTGTCCGCAGGCGAGCCTGGATCATCCCCATCGTCTTCTTGTAGCTCTTGATCTTGCCCTTGAGCTTGAGCTTCTTGCCGTCACGGCTGATGAGAAAGCGGATCGTCGCGCCGATGTTCTCCTTGCGCAGCTCTTTCACGAAGCGGTCGCGATTGGGGATGAGGAAATCGTTCAGGGCGATGATCTGGTCGCCTTCCTTCAGGCCCATGTCGTTACCAGCGGAGCCGGGGTAGACATAGATGATCTGCAGGCCGCTGTCGGCCTTTTCCTTGTCGATGGCCTCGGTGAAAACGCCGAGGAAGGCGAAGTCCCTGGTCTGAGCGCAGGTTATCGAAGAGACGAAAAGGAAGAGGACTGTGTAGATCAGGATAGAACGGCCTGGGAAAGACATCTTGGTATCCGCCATGTTCTCAGTTCAAAACGAGGTTAAGAGCCGCGCTACAGGGGGCGGCGCGCCCACTAAGAAAATTGTACAGGAGGCGGGCTTTTTTCGCAGCACTTCCTGTTTTTCCGGTCTCGCCGAACTGGCCGCTCAGGAGCGGATCTTTACCGTTCGGCCGCCGGAGCGTACGGAGCGCTCCTCGGCGTTGCAGACTGTAAGCGAGTCGGCGGCGCCGGCCGCCTTCAGGAGAGGATCGACCTTTCCGGTCTTTACCGACTGAACCGCGGCCTGCAACTCCCTGGCGAAGCCGTCGACCGGTTTGATGACCAGCTTGCGGGCCGCTCTGCCGGCCGAGGTGTAGAGCAGGGGCTCCGGCGCGGTGGAGGAGTTGAAGTGGACCGTTCCCTTCTCGAAGAAGGCATCGTAGCCGTGCTCAAAGGGCAGCCCGGGCGCGTTCAGCCAGCCGGCCTCGGCGCTCAGCAGCGGTCCGTTTTTCTTGCCGTGGTAGGTCGTTCTGATGAAGTTCACGCCTCTTTTGTCGACGAGACCGTTTGACGAGACGGCGTTGGGCTTGCCGAAGAGATGGACGATGAAGTCGGTATCGTGAATATGGAGATCGATGACCATGCCGCCGGACTTGGCGGGGTCGGCGAACCAGCTGGAGTCACCCCATTCGGGCATTGCGATGATGCGCTTCATGTGAAGGGAGAGGAGCTTTCCCCAGCGCTTGCTTTTTACCGCATCGCTCAGAAGGCTGAACTCCGGCATGAAGCGCAGCACCTGCGCGACCATCAGAGGTTTGCGGGCCTTTTTAGCCGCCAGGAGCATCTTGCGGGCATCTTTCGGGTCGAGGGCGATCGGTTTTTCGACCAGGACCGCCTTACCTGCCTGCAGGCAACGGATGGCTGCCGACGCGTGCAGGTAAGAGGGCAGGCAGAGGTCTACGAGGTCTACCCGGTCGTCCGCGAGCAGGGTCTCGAGCGTCGGATGGACGGCGATTCCGGTCATGTCCTCGAGTCCGCCGGCGTCTCCGAAGTTTCCTCCTACACTCGAGAAATCGCCCCGGGCCTTGTTCGGGTCGCTGGTGGCGATCGCGACCACCTTCCCTCCCCTGACAGCCTGGGCAGCTCGAAGATGGGTCAGGCCCATGAATCCCAGGCCGACAAGGCCGATCCCTACCGAACGCTTCTTTGCCATCAGTCCTGTCTCCCTGTTTTCTGTTATTGACCCGTTTGGGGGATGGAAAGTTTGGTCTTGTACGGGAAAAGTTTCAAGTGATCAATCCCTGATAAACAACGCAAAATAGCGGGGTTGCGCAATGGAAGCTACAGGGCAGGGAGATAGTAGGCGAATTCTTGCCCACCATCTCATTACCCGGGTGGTAGAATCGATCTTCATGGCCAGTCGAGTGCTGAAGACTGGCGGCGAGCCTGGGGTGGGGCCTCAGTCATCATCTTTTCAAGGAACGGATTCCCGGCGTGAGATCACTCCGGGTGACTCAACCTTGTCGAGACCTAAGTGTTTTAAATATAGAGAATTAGGGAGCAGGGACACCTCTCTCAGCAAGAAATTGAATCGGTGTCCGGCGGTCTGAAGTTCCCTGTTTTCAAAAAGTTCAGGAGCTGCCTTTAAAGGCGGCCAGGTTTGAGCGGAGGGAGTGACCTTCGCATTTTCCTGCTGGCTGGTTTTCAGCAGTTCCTGTTGTGAGTCCAAGGAAACGCGAGATCGAATTGAGAATTCGATTCTCCTGTCAAGTTAACGAAGTTTTTCCTGCTAACAGGAATCATCAAGCAGAGGAGTGAGAAATGTACTTTACCGAGAAGCAGCTTCGAATCATGGAGTTCATACAGCAGTTCCGCGATGAGCGGGGAATCTCCCCGACTCTCGAGGAGATTGCCTCGAACTTCGGAGTCACCAAGATTACGGTTTACGAGCACATCAACCAGCTCGAGCGCAAGGGCGCCCTGAAGCGTGAAAAGTTTCGCGCCCGTTCGATCGAGCTGATCGCTTCGGTCGAGGAGCGTAAGGCGCGCTATTCGATGCCGCTGATGGGCAATTTCCGCGAAGGTCTGCCGATCGAGGCGACCGAGGAGAGGGAGGATCTCAATATTTCAGAGATGCTTCCTTACGGACGGAATTTCTTCGCCTTGAGAGTGCGCGGCAATGAACTCAAGCAGGACCATCTCACAGATGGAGACCTCATCATCGCGGAAAAGCGCGAAAGTGTGGACAACGGCGATGTGGTCGTGGCCGTCCTCAATGGCGGTAAGGCCTGTATCAAGAAGCTCTACAGGGAAGAGGACCATATTCGACTCCAGTCGCCCAATGGTTCCCTGGAGAGCATGATGGTTCCGAATGCCGATGTCAGAGGTGTCGTCGTTGGCGTCCTGCGCCGCTTCGACCAGACTGCGGCCGTCTGAGTCCTTTCCGCTTATTCCGGCCGCGGCACAGAGGCCGCGGCCGTTACTCAGGGAAGCTCTGAGAAAGCCCTTCTCAGCAGGCCAGCCAGGTCCTTGGGCAGTGCGGTATCTTCCGCCCTGAGAGCTCCGAGCAGCAGTTCTTCACCGAGGTCCCCGGTTGGACAGGTTGGGCTGCGGCCGCCTCCGCGGGCGGCTATCCTGTCGAAGAAGGGGACTCGGCCGTCTTCCTTTGGATGGACCCCGATCATGTGTACGATGAAGCCATCCTGTTCATGGCAGGAACTCACCAGGCTTTCTATGGCGGGCAGCTCGGAATAGTTTGCAGGGGCATCTCCGATGACCACGATTCGCTTCGCCGCTGAAGGCCGCCAGGAGAAACGGCCGAGCTCCAGGGCTGCCCTGAGAGCGGAATCGACTCCTTCAGGCACATCTCCTCCGTCAAGGGCTTTCAGCTCCAGGAGGTGGGGAAGCAGTTCGTCACCGGGAGCTTCGGAGAGACCGTGGGTCTCGACTACCTCGTCCTTGTAGGTCAGGAATCCGACCCGAACGCCGCTGGCGCCCCATTGGAGAGAGGGAAGAAGCCAACTGCAGGCCTTCTTCAGGTCCCGAAGGCCGGCCTCCATGCTCCGGGTTGTGTCCACCGCGAGCACCAGGTCCAGCCCGCCGCGTTCGAGCCTGCCAAGCAATTCCGCGAACGTATCCAGTTCGGGCCAGCCGGGCCGAGAGCCTTCGGCAAGAGTGATGACAGTGCTCCAGCACTCATCGAATTCCGTTTTCGCCTCTGGAAGCAGGGCCGCCTTCTCATCGAGTTGGAATCGCTTCAGCAACTCCACCCCGCGGGCGTTTTTCAGTATCGTCTTCGCCGCGGCGCAGATCAGGGTGCGAACGGTATTGGATTCGGTGAGGCCGGGCTTCGGCTGGGAGAGCAGCAATTGGATCGCATAGTTGTGAACTCGGGGGTCGGGATCAAGCAGGTGCCCAGCGGTGAGAACAGGCAGGGTGCTGCCCCTGGAGAGGAAGAGCAGTCTTGCCAGGGCCGGAACCTCGATGACCGTTCTCGGGGCGATCTCTCCTGGAGCCTTCCTGCTGTCGACGGCCGCGCCGGCCTCGCTGGCTGGAGGTTTGAAGCGGTCTTCGATAGCTCGGAAGAATTCCTTCCACAGCTCTTTCTGTTCGAGCGAACTGCCGAGCGGTTTTTCCACAAGGCCGCCGGCGGCGGGGGCCCTGGCTATGGCGGGCGGCTCTGTTTCCACGGGTTCTTTTCGAGCCGGCGGGACAATGTTGTTTTTCGTCGGTCCGGGGTTTACCTGCGGTGAGGTGGAGTTCTCTTCTTCCTGGACGACCGCCGGCGTCTTGGCGAGACCGGGTGCAACTGGGGCCGCGGGGTTTTCTCCAGCTTCGGGGATTCGCGGCGGCTGCGGCTGGTTGGAAAGAGCGAGATGCGATTCCACCTCTCCCAGGCGGGAATAGAGGTAGATGATCACCACGGCGTTCAGCAGCAGTCCTACGATGCCGATTCCGGCAACGACATAGATCCACTCACTCTTGCGGATCTGGATTTTCTGGCCGCATCGACAGCGGATCTGACGGGGCATCAGCTACCTCGTTTTGAGGGGGATTGCAGGAGCTCTCTCACTACCCTGACATTCTATCTCGAAGGCTTCCTCAATCCAGAGCCATTGGTTCCGATAGTTTCATACAGGCGGTTGCCGGGGTTCTTTCCATTACCCGATAATTTCACATAAGTACCGATAGGCACTAATGTTCAAATCCGCTTGATAAACCGTGATGACGGTGATACTTTTGTTTAAGTCCATACATTCAGTTTCATTGCCATTCTCAGGCGCTTGGCGGGGTTTTGAGGAGCTTCCAACAGGCTGCCAGGCAATGCAATTTGTTCTGGAATATGATTTTACGTAAATTGGATTGGCGGGAGCGCCCAGTGGCGAGTTTCGTTGATTCCGGCTCTTTGTGTCGAATCCGGCATCCCTGAATGTTAATTCGCGACTGTATTGGTATTGCTCAATATGGGTTTTTGGTCAGTTCGCGAGGCGGCTTTGGCCGATAGGTACAATAATCGGCTTACTGAAGTAGAAATGAATATAACGAGTCTCAGCGGCCTGAGGATGGTTGTTTGAGACAGGAAATTAGGAGGTTGTAGGAATGTTGGTTTCCCGTGACGCTATGCGCGCCTTCGGTTTAATTCTGCTCCTGGCCTTGTCTATGGTCGGATGCCAGAGCGCTCCGGAGCAGATTGCCTCGAAGGTCGAGACGGATGATTTCGGCGGTGCTCTGCCGAATAAGGAAGAAATTACTGTCGAGTCGGTGCAGAAGGCAGAGATGATGCACCAGCGAGCTCAGGCGGAGCTCCGCCTGGGACCGAGCTTCCCCTTCGATCTCTTTGATCCCGGCCGTGACCCCCAGACCAAGATTGGTATCGCGGGCGGAGGTAAGCTCCAGCTCGAGACGGCCAAGAACATCTACATGGGTCTCTCAGTCGATTGGACCGACAATGTAGTCGAGGCCAACACCGGCGGTATTGGAGAGCAGATCTTCGCCGTCCGCGGTTACGATCGTCTCTCTGTTCTCGGTACCCTGGATTACGATATTCCCCTTACTGAAGACAGCGATGGTCTGCTGCTTCGCATGGGCATGGGTATTGGAATGACCTTTATTGATTTCAACACTCTGCCGAGTTTCACCTCGAATCCGCAATTCGGGAAAATTGAAGATCTCTACCAGATCATGTTCCGTCCCTCGATCGGATTGCGCCTTCCGGTCTCAGAAAACCTCCTGCTCTTCAGCGAACTGTCCTATGACATCGTTCCTGAGAGGAGGATAGCCTTCGAGACCGATGTGGCTGTCGCGGGTGAGCGCGCTATCTTTTCTTCCGGCGCCCTGATCTTCGGCGTTTCGCTGCAGTGGTAATGCCGGCCTGACGGCCGCCCGAATACTGATCTCAATAAGCACCAGCGTGGTTCCCGTAAAGAGGACCGCGCTGGTGCTTTCCTTTTGTCCCTTTGTAGATCGTTGTGTGGTAATATGTCCGGCCTCTGAAACGAAACGATGGTCCTCTGCGGAACCCTGAGAAGGGTCCGCGCGGAGAATTTGACAGGGAGTGGCGAGGTCTTATGCAGAAGGAAACTTCAAATCTGGAAAGCAGCGTCAGGGAGAGACGACGGAATCTCCGTCGCAGGGATGCGTTGGAGATCCTGTTGAAGGCCAGGGATGGCCTGATCGCTGAGATGGCTGAAGAGATTCGCCTGCGCAAGGATGCGCTCATTGATTCATCCGGCGACCACAATGTCCTGGGGTTTGAATTCCAGGAGATCGAGGATCGCTACACCGCCAGGCTTCAGTCGCTCAATTCGATCCTCGAAAACCTCGAGTACAGGCGTCCCAGGCTGGCCCACCGGATCGAGACACTGAGCTCGACCCGGGAGAGCCTGAAGAAGGACCTCAATGACCTGATCTGCCGCTTTGACCAGTGGGATCTCGTCGATGTCAACGTTTCGGAAATGACCGACTCTACCCTGCTGGCTGTGGTCTCCTTCACCGCTGACGATTACGGCGAATAGGCCGGTCCGGACAGCTCAATACCGTCCCGCCCGGCGCTCCTTCTCCGGCAGGATCTCGAGGCAGGTGGTCCACCATCCCGACTCGATGGTCTCGGCGAATTCCTCGGGTAGCTCCTCTTCTCTCATCTCCAGGGCAAGGCGCTCCGCGTCGTAATTGACAGGTACAAACTCGGAGGTGACGCGGTCTTTCATTCCGCGCAGAACCGTATACCAGACCTGGGGCGACCCATCATTCTCAGGTCTTCCCAGGACCCCGACATTGACGAAGAGCCTTCCGGATGGGAGCCGTCGCTTCCACTTGATTCCCGTGTGGGTGACGGCGATGACATCCGCCTGGTAATCATCGCAGAATTTTTCCAGGAAATGATCCGGAGTGGTCGAGTCCCAGAGGAATTCGTTCTGGCGCCGCGGAGAACCATGGCAGAGCAGCACCTTGCGTCCGGCGAGCTCAAATCGAATCTCTTCCGGCAGTGTTCGCAGCCAGCTCCTGTTCTCTTCCGATGTGTTCCGGTAGGTGTACTGGTAGCTCAGTCTCGCGAAGTGATTATCGCGTGGGTCCGTATACCCGCACTGGCAGTCCGGGAGGTTTCGTGCCAGGGAGTCATCGTAATTGCCGGCCAGGGTCTTTACTGAATGATCTTTCAGCAGGGGATAGATCCTGTCCGGGTGAGGACCGAAGGCGCCGAGATCCCCGAGGCAATAGATGGAGCCGATGTTTCGTGAGCTGATGTCTGAGAGCGCCGCCTCGAGGGCGAGGTGGTTGGAGTAGATCCCGCCGATGAGCGCTGCCTGTTGCGAAGTGCTCGCGTTCATTCAATCCACTCCCCAGCCGCCGACATTCGAGCAGATCGCTCCGTAAACATAGCAGGTATGGCAGGCTCCATGGCTCAACCGGAAGGCTCCGTCCGCCTCCTCCAGGGTTTCCCCGAGGTGGGCATCGGGCGCTTCGATGAGCAGGGGGCAGACGGCGACCCCGCGATCGGTTACCGTCCGTCCGCGGCTGCAGAGCAGCTGGCTGCTGTCGTAGTTCTCCATCATTTCCGCGCTGATTCTTTCTGACCGGGAGTATGGCCGGGTGCGTTCTTCTTCCATGCCAAGGTGAAGGGTCGGAAGGATCTTGATGCGCGGTCTTTCGTAACCAGCCGCCTTCAAGGTCTCGACAAAGGAATCGAAAACCCCGGGGCCATCCTGCTCTGGCCAGGTCTGCGCGATGGTGATAATAGGGAGGAAACCCGCCTGGACCAGCATGCGTACGCCCCTGATGGCCTGCTTGAAGGTTCCTTCGCCCCTGATCGGGTCGTTGGTCTGCGGGTTGTAGCCATCGATGCTGACGCGCAGCTCGAGGCTGTAGGACGAAGCCTGAGAGATGTCGCGCAGCCGCTGGATGGAGGCTGGAGTGAAGACGGTGCCGTTGGTCAGCACCGTAGCGGGGCCGATGGAGAGGGTCTCCTCGAGGATCGGCATCATGTCACGGTTCAGGAAGGGCTCTCCACCGGTAAAATAATACTCCCTGACTCCGAGCTTCTCCGATTCCCGGAGGTATTTCCTGACGGTCTCGATGCTGAGGAATCCGAAGGTGTCATTGCCCGGGTGACAGCTGATGAAGCAATGGTTACAGGACAGATTGCACAAGGTTCCTCCAACCTGGAACCAGAGCTCGTCGAGGCTCTCGAGTTCCTGTGCCGGGGCCAGCTCCCTGGTCTCGTTTCCGTGTCCTGTCATGGCGAGTAGGCCTCATCGTAGAGGTCCAGGTCTTCGTCTCTCTCCACCAGCCGGAAGATGTCGCGCACCTGCTCAATTCCGGTTCGCAGTAGAAAATCGCTTCTCCTGCCGTAGCTCTTGTGCCCGGCGCTGAAGAAGCCGGGCTCAGGATGACCCAGCGTATCGCCGGGGAGTCCCGTCCGTGCCAGGCAGTCGCCGTTGGAGTCCTCGCCCAACAGGGCGGCGGCGAGCTTCATCGGGCCCTCTGTGGCGTAGCAGAGGTGGACCTGGAGCTCGCGGTGGATGCTGGTGTCCGGACGGTACCCTGTCATGGAGATGACTCGGTCCATCTCCAGCGTTTGGCGTTCGGCCGGAGTCTCGCCCCGCAGCTCGATCCCCAGGCGTCCCTGCGACTCCTCAATTCTCGAGGTGACGAGCCCCGTGAGAACCTCGCAGTCCTTCGGAGGTGATTTGGCGAAGAGATTGGCCGTCTCGGCAAGCTGGTCGCGCTGGGGGAGGGGGTCATCTTCATGGCGCGGGAGGGGCTCCGGGCGAGTGTCCCGGCGGGCCCAGGTAAGGCGCGTTCCAGGAGCCGTCTTCATGAGCTCGATGAACGAATCGATGACGGTGGCGGCTGAGTAGCCCGCGCCAACCAGCAGCGTGGATTGTCCCTCGTAGAGGGGGCGATCGCCGCCGAGGACATCCGGGATGTGGTAGGCGATCTTTTCGGAAAATTCTTCTTCTCCCGGAGCGGGGAGACCTCCGCTTCCGAGGTTCCCGTGGTTCTGGTAGACCCCTGACGCGTCGATTACCACCTGGGCTTGAGCCGTTTCCAGCTCTTCCTTCCTGTTTCGCACGAGCAGTTCAAAGGGCTTCCGGGCGCGTTCGGGGGAGGCGATCGCTTCGGTCTTCAGCAGGCCGGCGCGCGAGATGGCGAGAATCTCGCGGCCTGTCTTAACTCGATCGCCCAGCGCCGCGGCAAGCGGAGCGAGGTAGCGGTCGCAATATTCACCGCCGCCTGGATATTCTTCCGCCGGCGGTATCGGCAAACCCTGCGCCTCGAGGGCGGCAAGGCCGAGGGGTGACGTGTTGAGCTTCCATGAAGAAAAAAGCCGGAGAAAACCCCAGCGCCTGATGTTGGCGCCGGCCTCGAGGCGTTCGTACACCGTGGGCCGGTGTCCCAGGGCGGAGGCGTAGATGGCGGCCTCGAGACCTATGGGACCTGCCCCAATGATGGCGATCTCCAGGGGACTTGAAGGGGACCGCGGTATGGCGGCCATCTAATTTTCCACGATCTCACGGTAGGCCGCTCCGGATGCTCCCGGATCGACCCCGGCGATGACCCTCAGCGGATCCCGGCCCGCGAGCTCCGCGGCATAGACCCGTCCGATGACTCCGAACGGATTGGGACTCTGGATGATGTCCCAGCCTCGTTCGGCCAGGGAGGCGACGACCTTGGCGGGAAACCGGGATTCCAGCAGCATCGTCCTGTCGGCGTAGGCATCGAAGCGGGGGTGGACGACGGCTTCAGCCACGTTCATGCCGAAGACGGTCACGTTGAGGATCACCTGCGAGAGGCCCGCGGTGATCCGCGCCGCCCCGGGTGAGCCGAGGGCGAGCTTTGGCTTGCCGTTCTCGAGGACGATGGTCTCGGCAACAGCGGTGCTCCGTGCCTTCCCGGGCGCGATCGAGTTGGCGCCTCCGGGGCGTGGATCAAAGGCGCTCATGCAGTTGTTGAAAAGGATTCCCAGATTTGGAGCGAAGACTCCGGAGTTGTAGCCCAGGGAGTGGGAGAAGGAGATGCAGTTTCCCTCGTCATCCACGATGGTCAGCTGGGTGGTGTCGGGACAGTCTGCCGGCCCCTGGGGACATTCTCCCTCGGTCAGAGCGTCGAGGTAATCGGCGGTCAGAAAGGTCTCATCTGCCGGGGTGCCGAAGTCCGTGTCGCCCTGGTTGGCCAGGCGGTCGCTCCAGACACGCTTCAGGATGTTGGAGAGTTCGTCGATGTAGGCCGGGCTGTTGTGCGCGGGGATGGAATCCTTCAGCTGGCGCTCCATGAGCGCCAGGGTCTGCAGGAGAGCCACTCCGCCGCCGGGGAGGGGAGTCGAGAGGATCTCATAGCCTCGAAAATTTCCGGAGAGAGGCTCGCGAACAGTCGGGGAGTAGCCCTCGAGATCAGCAAGAGTGACCAGCGCGCCGTTCGCCTCCCAGTCCTCCGCAATTTCCCGCGCCAGCTTGCCCCTGTAGTAGCTCTCTGCGCCCTCGGCGGCGAGACGCCTGTAGGTTTCCGCCAGCATGGGTTGGCAAAAGATCTCACCCGCCTGGTAGGTCTCTCCGTCTTCCTTGAAGCAGATCTCCCGGCCCGTCTCGGTATGGCTCAGTCGGTCGCGGGTGGAGACCCTGCCGAAGAGGCCGGGACGAATCCAGAAGTTGGCCAGCTCCGGCGTGACCCTGAAGCCGTCCTCGGCGTAGGGGATGGCCCTCTCGATGAGCTCCGCCCAGGGCAGCTTGCCGAAGCGTGAGTGGATCTCGCCAACGCCTGCGACCATCCCGGGAACGGTGACGGCCTGGTAGCCGACGTCGTTGACCTTGCCCTCCACCAGGTACCCGAAACCATCAGGAGTTTCGTCTTCAAACAGATCGGCCCAGATATCCGGGCGGGCCAGGCTTCCGGCCCTCCCGTGGAAGTCGATGCTGAGAGAACGACCGGAACCTGAGGGCTCGTTGAAGAAGAGGGTGGCGCAGCCGAAGCCCCCGATCCCGCAGCGGTGCGGATCGACCACGCCCTGGACAAAAGCGGCGGTGACCAGGGCATCTGCGGCGTTCCCTCCATCGGTAAGGACACGAGCTCCCTCGTAGGCCGCCTCCGCCTGGGGGGCGGCCACGAGGCCCCGGCCGGGTTGTATCTGCTCAGCTTTCATGTCGGCCGATTATACGCACCAGATCGGCTGATGGTACTCGCTACTTTTTGAAGAGGGTCGTGCTCTCTGAATAGAGACCCTTTTCCGTCCAGGTCGTATAGCTGGCTGAGGTTCCCATGAGGTTCAGGAGGGCGTTCAGAGCCCTCATCGCTTCAGGCGGGACAGCGTCGCCAACGGGCGAGAACTGCAGAGCCTGCTCGATCACTTCCACATAGCCGGCGGCGACCGAGGAGCTCTGGTAGGAGAGCCCGGTGACCTGGGCTGGAAGCCTGCCGAGAGCCTCCTTGAACTCGGCATTGTCAGCCAGTCCTGGAGAGTCCTTGCCGATCCTGCGGATCACCTTCTGGACGTTCTCCGGTTCTGATCCGAAGATGACCATCTTGTCGGAGATACAGACGGCCGGCTGCGGTCCGGAGAACCCGTCACCCATGACAAAGACGTCGCGGCCCATGTACTTTTTCGGTTCGAAAGCGCCGCCGGATATTTCGATGGCCTTGTTCACGAGCTTCTTCCAGGGAGCATCGTTGGAGAGCTCGAGGACGACCGTCATGTCGCCAAGCGGATTCTCAACACCGCCGGGCTGCCCCGATCCGAAGTTGTGCGCGCGGTTTCCGATGCTGCTGAGCAGAGAGGAGAGCTTGAAGCCCATCTCCGCCTCGAACATCTCCTCGACGTTGGCCTCGGCTCCCTGCAGGGCGGCGAAGGACTGGACGAGGTTGAGCATCATCTTTACGGATTTGGTGATCGCCTCGGCATTGAGGCCGAAGACACTGTAGGTGCCCGCGTCTCCGGGGACGATGGAGGGGGGAGAAGCGGCGAAGGGCTTGCTCTTGAACCAGCCCAGCATGCCGTCAGAGGCTCCATTGTTGTGGACGAAGGTCCTGGCGCGGATTCCATTTTCTTCGAGAGCGATTGCCGTTCCGAAGTTGTTGAGAGAGGTTCCGAAGAGCACCTTCTCAACGGTCTGCCAGAGGAAGACAAATGGGTTGCCCTCCATGGCGCCGTTGACGGCCTTCAGGATGGGCTTCATGTTCATGAAGAAGCTGGCGTGGTTTCCCTTGCCCAGGCGTCCCGTGGTTTCCTTGAAGCCGGGATCGTTTTCAAGGGAGTCTTCAGGGGTCGCCTCCGAGAGCTTGACAATGGTCTGCTCGAGGAATTTCCTGCTGAAGGCAAGGAAGAACTTCGAGCCCTTCTCTCCTATGTAGATCTTGCTGTCGTCCGGCGTGCCTGAATCCTCGGGGGGGGTCAGGGTGGTGATCTTGCCGCCGTGGAAGTCCTCGGTCTTGACTCCGGCTCCCTCGCGGACGGCCAGGGCCATCAGGGAGAGGATGTTCTTCTTGAACTTCTCGCGCCCACCGAGGGCGTCGACACCGATCAGAAGCGGCATCGACTCGGAATCCAGCTCGGGCTCCTCCATGTTCATCAGGGCCTCTCCAAGGCTCTTGATGACCTTCGAGATGTCGCCTACGGCGAGAACGGCCTCACCCTTTACGGCGCCCAGCATCTCGATCGGATCGATCTGGGTTTCGGCGATGACGTTCTGCCTGACCTCCTCGAGGCCCTGTTCGGCCTGGGCGAGGAGCTCGGTGAATTCCTGTTTATCCTTCAGCTTGTAGATCGGGGAGTTCTTGAAGTCCCGGACGATGCTGGCAAGGCTCGGAGCGTGCAGAACGAGTGTCGTATTCTTCGGAAGAGTCTTGAGAATAGATGGTCCAACGACGACCGTCTGTTTGTCCTGGGCTATCGTCCAGGCACTGAGTCCGACAATGATGACGATGAGGGGAAGTAACAAGCGTTTCAGCATTTTCTGATTCCTTTCGTAATGGAATTTCACTAATAACCTGGTTTGGATCCCGAAGCCCTACGCTTCGCGACCCTCTTATTTCTTCTTTTTGGCCTTTTGTTTCTTTGGGGGGGGCTTCAGATAGCGGAAACCCGTATTGGGGTTGTCCTTGTCAAAGGCGAAGGCCTCCCGGTTTCTGAGAAAATCTTTAACATACTGTATCGGTATGGCAAAGCCAAGCGACTCGCCGCCCATGATCTTTGAGCTGGTGACGCCGATCACCTCTCCACGGTTGTTGAAGAGAGGACCGCCGCTATTGCCGGGATTGATGGCCGCTGTGGTCTGGATCGACAGCTTGCCGCCAAGGGCGCGGCTGCGGTTGCTGACGATTCCATCCGAAACCGTGCGGTCGAGGCCCAGCGGATTCCCGATGGCGAAGACCGGATCGCCGATCTTGACTCGGCCGTAGTCGCCCAGGTAGGTCTCTCGAAGGGGGACCTTTTCCGGGTTCTCGATCTTGAGCAGAGCGAGGTCAAAGAAAGGATTGAAGGCGACGATTCGGACATCGCTGACCTTTTCCTTACGCAGACCCTTCTTTTCCTTTACGTAGATCATCAGCGAGATATCGCGTTCCTGTTCGATGACGTGGTAGTTGGTCACCACGTAGCCTTCTTTTCGGTTGATGATGAAACCTGACCCGGACTTGCTGAGGCAGAGAACCTGGACGACTCCCTCGGCGACCGCCCTGGCTTTTTCTTCGATGGTCCCGGCGTCAAGCCTGCGGGTGAAGAAGATGGAGTCGGCTCGAGGGCCGGGTTTGTTGCCGGCCTTCCTGGCCGCGGGGTCGGCACTCTCCACCTGCGCCGTGATGACATCGATCGAGGCGCGCGGGATGCGGAGTATGGTATAGCCGACATCGAGGAAGATATCCGTGTCGGTTCGCTTGATAACCTTGCCCTGCAGGGAGTTTCCGCTTCGCAGCTGGATTTTTTCCCAGCCGGCCGTGGAGGAGTCCTGGGCCGGAAGGCCGCCGGCGGCGAGGGCCAGCAGGAGGAGGGATAGGATGGTTGTTTTGAGAGTGTTCATTCGCGGAAACCTTTCAATAGATGCCGCCCTGGAGGTAGAGCAGGATCCTGTCGTGAATCAGCAGCAGCAGGTCCGCCGCATCGTCCCCATCGATGTCGTCGACGAGCATCTGCTTCGGGCCGAAGTTGGTACCTCTTCGTGAATAGGATTTCTCCTCGAAGATGCCGAAGCTCAGGGCCTGCTTCAACGACCGGCTCTCGGCCGTCTTTTCTTTTTCACTCGAGTCGGTCAGGAAGAGCAGATTGTAGCGCGGCGCTGTCGAGATGATGACATCGGCGCGGCCATTGGAGTCGAGATCCCCGATCGAGAGGTTCTGGGGACGCCCGAGGTCCTTGTCTTCCACCGTATAGGTGAACTGTTCGACGAAATCCGACTGCGTCTTTTTCGCGTAGAAGACCGCTGTCTGGGTTTTTCCAAAGAGTATGAGATCGTCGCGCTTGTCGCCGTCAAGGTCGCGCGCGTCGAGGCGAACAAATTGCAGCTTGGGGAGCTTTATCTGTCCGGTTATCGAGTAGGTTCCATCGGAAGATTTCTGGAGAATCTCCAGGGAGTTGACCGAGGAGTCGAGCAGGACGATCTCGTCGGTTCCATCCCCATCGAGATCCAGGGGCGTGCCGGCCTTGATCTTGGCCTCGGAGCTGCGGCCGCTGTGCTGGTCGAGAACCTTGAGCCGGTTCTTCTTGTCGAGCTCGAGAATGCGGACGTAGCTTCCCGCGGTGACCATCAGGCGCGCTCGTTCCTCCCCGCTGGCCACGGTCAGGGCGGCTGGCTGGAGCTTCGATAGCTGTCCCTGTCCGAAGTCGGCCTGCTGGCTGAGGTTCTTGAAGGCGGGGCCTTCGCCCTCTTTCTCTTGCTGGAGAAAGAAGACCGGATCCTGGTATGGAATGAAGGTGATCAGGTCTGTGGCGCCATCGCCGTTTCCGTCGAAGAGAGCCAGCCTGTTTGGCGCTGAACCCTTGGATGGAATCGCAAGGGACGCGTCCTCCCTGACCTTGCCGCCGCCCTGGAGCGAGAGAATCCGGAGCTGGTATTTCCCGTCTTTTTCCCGCTGCACGACCCATGCGCGCTGGCCGTCTTTTTTTGTTAACGGGGCGACCGAGAGTAGGACAGGCTCCGCGGGCAGGGACCAGGTCTCCGGGATGGCGAGCCGTTTGCCGTTCCAGGAGCTTACGCCGATGGCCTTCTCCTTGGCGCTGCTGACGACGATCTCCGCATGACCGTCACCGTCGACATCCATGCTCGCCAGGCTGTTGACCTCGGCGAGGGTGGGGTAGGAGGATGAACTGGAGAGCACGCCATCGGGGCCCTGGAAGGTCACCTCCAGCTGGGCGGTTTCGGGGTAGCTCACGACCAGGTCGGGTCTTCCGTCCCGGTTCACGTCGCTGATGATCTGTTTGCGCCTGGCGCTGTCGCCGCTCTTGCGAAGCGCCAGGAGGCTGGGACTGCCGAGGCCGCCCGGAACCTCCTTGTCCTGCCAGCGGTAGGCCTTGATTCTCCGGGTGTTGCCCTGGATCGTGTAGAGCAGGGGAGTATTGTTCTCAGTATGCAGGGTCCAGGCCTGCAGGGCCAGCAGCCGGCTGGCGATGAGGGGGGCGAAGCCGTTGTCGCGCTGGATGCGTGTGAGGACCGGCTCTTCTGAAGAGGGATTGAAGTAGACCAGGTCAACCTTTCCATCGGAGTTGAGGTCGCGCAGCTTGAGAGAGGTAATGCCTTCCCGGGCATTGTTCAGGACCGTTGGTTGTCCCAGGCCGCCGCTCTTCTGCTGGTAGAAGAGGTAGGTCTTCAGGGCGCCGAGCAGAACGAGGTCCATCTTTCCGTTCGCGTCGAGATCGGCGACCTGCAATGCGGAGGTAGAGCGGGCGCCATCGCGGATGGGATAGCGTTTTCGTTTCGCTCCCCAGGTCTCCGCCTGGTAGACGATTTCGAGCTCCGGAGGGTCGCAGTAGTAGGCCAGGTCAGGTTTTCCATCTCCGTTGAAATCTCCAACCGCCAGAGAATTGACCTTCTTGTCGGTATAGAATTTTTCCACTCGGAAGCGTGAATCGGAGGCTACCGTGTTACGCGGAGGCGGTTTTTCACCGATTTTCTTCTTCTTACCGTCCTGGTAGAACAGCTGGATGGTGCCCTCGGTATTGTTGGCTACGACGAGATCCCTGCGTCCGTCGCTGTCCAGATCCGCGACAGTAAGACCGAGCGCGGCTCCCTCTACCTTGAAAATCTCGAGGCCCTCAAATCCAAAGGAGGCTTCTTTCAGCGGCTCATCGGAGAACGTCTCTCCCATCGACGCGGCTAGGATGAGGCTGAGTGAAAGACTGAAAATATTGTTCGAGTTCATGACAAATAATCTGGATCCAGGAGGCCCGGCTTCCGGGCCATAAGTTCAACTGATTACGCACTTAGCTGAGACGGCGGTCAGAGGCCGAGTGTACGAAAATAACTCTATCCAAGCTCCCGCCCCAAGACTGTTTTATAGGGTTCGTAGAAATTTCAGACAAGTCACATTTGTCTCATCCGACACAATTCGACAAAGCCGGATGATTTTGCCGATGAGCCCCGTTCGATTTGATGAGATGCGTCCGGTCAGTGCTATCCTGTCAGGATTGCCTGTCGCGGCAGGATCCCCCACGACCGGGGAGCCGGGGCTGGTGTTTCTGAAGCTATCAGTGAGGTCTTCCAGGCATGATCGTTGGATGCGGAGAATGGGGTTTTCGAAATGTGGCCATGGAGGAACACTTCCGGATTTCCCGGAAATTCGGATTCAAGTTTCTCGAGTTCGGGATCGGCGGAGGTCAGCCAGGCCGGCTTCCTGAGGAGCCGACCGAGGCTGATGTCGCGGAGTTCAGAGCGCTTGGCGAGCGCTACGGTATCAACACGCCCTTTTGCTGTATCGAAAATGATTTCACCCTCGCCTGCGGCGCTGAACATGACGCGATGGTGACGAAGGTGCTTGCCCAGGTTCGTTCGGCCAGCGCCTGCGGCGCCACCCATGTCAGGCTGTTTGCCGGTTTTACACCGGCCGCCGCTATGACCGAGGAGATCTGGGGGCGCGTCTTTGCGGCCTTTGAGAGCTGCGAGAGCCTCTGCTCCGGGCTGGGTCTCCAGATCGCCATCGAGACCCACGGCGCCCTCGAGTTCCAGGAGGACGGAAGCGCGGTCCATATCAACAGCATCACCACCGATCGCGAGTGTCTTGCCCGCCTGCTGGAACATCTTCCTTCCGGGGTGGGCTTCAACTACGATCCGGGAAATATCAGGGCGGTTTCTCCCGAGGATGAAAGATATTGCCTCGATCTCCTGGATGACCGTATCAACTACTGCCATTTGAAAGACTGGCATCCGAGGGGGGAGGGCTGGGTCGCCTGCGCTATTGGCGATGATGCGCTCGATTACGGTCCCCTGTTCGAAAAGATGAAGTTCGAGGGCGTCTACCTGATCGAGTATGAACCTCTCGAGGATTCCGAGGACGGGATCCAGCGGAGCCTTGATTATCTAGGGACGGTCGCCCCCGGCTTTACGCTCGACCGATGACGATGAACTGAGCGGCAGGCCTCAGCGCTCCTCTTCACCTTCCGCCGTTTTTTCAGCCATGTCGACCTCCTCTGCCTGGGCGGATTCCTTGTCTTCTTTCTTTTCCTCAATCGCCCGTTTGATTTCCGTCCGATAGCGCCGGGTCTTGTAGATGGCGTAAAGAACGATGATGGCGATCAGCCCGGCGATGACCAGCAGGACGACAGGCTTGTATTCTTCAAAAAGCTCCATGGCTTTTTCCAGGGCGGCCTCGGGTGTTTCTCCCGGAGCCAGGGTCTTGGCTGCCCACCAGCCGAAGAAAACCGAGGTCGGTCCGGAGATGAGAGCTCCCAGGAGATCGAGAAAGATGAACTTGGGCCAGCGCATTCCATGTTGGCCGGCGTAGCCGTAGACACCGATTCGCACGCCGGCGAGAAAGCGCGCGAAGAAAACGGCCTTGTTGCCATGTTTTTCAAATTGTCGGTGCACCTTCTTGTTGTTGATCGCCCGGATGAACCAGCTGTCGGGGAAGCTCCGTCCCAGCTTTCGTCCGGTGAAGAAGATGATGGAGTCGCCGATGAGGATCGCCAATACGCAGACCGTTGAGGCGGGCAAGAAATCGGCGGAGTCTGAGAAGTAGACCACAACTCCGCTGCCGATCAGCGTGACCTCTTCGGGAATCGGCAGTCCTATGCCACAGAGGAAGAGAATTCCGAACATGGCGTAGTACTGGTAGTCATTAAGCCATTCGATGAGCTCGGTGGGTTCGAGGAAGGCAAGCATCTGTTTCTCAGTTCAGGACGACTTTCTGTATGCGGGGAGGAAGATAACCCAACCCCGCCAAAAAGCCAATCCCGGGCAGGACATTCGCCGGGATTCGAGTGGTGGGAGGATGGCTCAAAACAGCGTTCCCACCGAGGGGCTGAGGTCGAGATCGGCTGGTACTCCCGGGAAGTGGTCCCTGATGAAATCTCCCTGGATATCACGGGTCTTCTCCGACAACTGACCTTGTAGTTCCTCGCTGCACTTTTCGCACATGATGATCAGGGGCAGCAGGAGGGACAGCTCCCTGCAGGCGCCGATGACGGTGAAATTATCAAAGAGAGCCTTTGGGTAGCCGCAGAAGTGGCAGTGGTCAGGTTCCTCCGTTGGCGTGAAGTTGCAGAGCATGAAGCCCTTCATGGTTTCCATCGATTCACTGGACATCTCCCTGGACAGGTCTTCTCCGCAGGCCTGGCAGATCGCTGTCTCGAAGATCACCTCTTTGTCGCGGTAGACCTTCTGGACCTCGTAGAGGCCGAGGTGTTCCAGGTCTTTGTCGCAGATGGTGCATTTCCTGAAAGGCCCCTCCTCAGCGAAGGAGTGCAATTCTTCAGGAATTCCCGCGTCACGGTTTTCGTTTGTTTCCTCGGGTAACACCAGGATGAAACTCCACGGAACGCGGCCCTGTCAGGTTCGTTTGGATTCCGACAGATTGATAAAAAGGCCAGCTTACCTAAAAAGGCCGCATGTTGACGAATTGCTCCCCCACGGAAAAACCCGCTGGCGGTAGAATGCAAGCCGTATAGTCGAGACCTCTGAAGCGGAACAAGCCGCGCTTCAGGAGGCTTTTTGGAATTGTAGAATCAAGCGTGAATGTCGGCAAAGTCTTTCTCGAAGGTATAGAGATTTGAATACCTCTGCTCGTTTTATCGGGGTACCGGTCCTCCTTTTCATTCTTGCGGCCGTATTCAGCTGCAATCCGCGTCCTGCTGTAGAACCATCCGAAGGTCTTCGTCTGATGGGCAAGGGAGTAGGCCTGCTGGAGCAGTACGATTATTCGGGTGCCTACAAGATCTTCACCGGGCTCTGTGAGAGTTTTCCCGGCTGGGAGGCAGCCTGGACCAATCGCGGTATCGCCGGGCTCAATCTCCAGGATGAGGCAAAGTGCGTACCCCATATGAAAAAGGTGCTCGAGCTGAATCGGAGCAATTGTCATGCGCTGCTGGTCCTCGGTATCCAGTACGAACACCTGCAGAGAACTGACGAGGCGCTCGGGCTCTTCAGGAAGGTGGTGGAGCTCGATCCTGACGATCCGCATGGGCACTATTATGTTGGCACGATCCTGTCGGACCGGGATGACAAGGAGGGCGCCGTGCGTCATCTCCGCCGGGCTCTCCAGTTGCAGCCATCCTTTGCCTCGGCGTGGTACCGAATGGCGAACCTCCATCGCAGGGATGAAAAAGATCTGCGGATCGGCATGCTGAACGAGTTCAAGCGCCTGAAGAAGGCAGGCGCGGGTATCCTGGTCGGGCATAAATATGGGGAGGGCGGTAAGTACAGCCTCGCCATCAGGGACTCTCTGCCGCCGGGTTACAGCGCGCCGACTGGCGCGGAGACCCCGGAGCTGGTGATCGGTTCCGCTCGCGAGGTCACCGCCGCCTTGCAGACAGCCCCTGCTCCGTCCGGAAGTCGGGCGGCCGCCATGGCTGTTGGCGATCTTGATGGAGATGGCTCGCTCGAGCTGGCTCTCTGCGGCGTCCCGGGGACTGAGGGAGGTGAACCGGCCATCGCAGTCTACGGTTATTCAGCTGACGGGGATTACAGCCTGCGCAGAAGACTGCCCCTCTCCGGGAGTCTCTGCTGCCTGGCTGATCTTGATGGAGATACCGATCTCGACCTCGTCGCGGCCGGAGACGGCTCTCTCAGCTTCATGATCAACGATGGCAAGGGCGGCCTCTCCAGGGCTGATGTCAAGGTCAAGACTGCGCAGGAGGGGGGCTTCCCCGTCCGTCTCTACGCGCTCGATGTCGATAGTGACTGGGATCTCGACATCATCTGCCTGCGCCAGTGGAGGGATGCCTCCGGCAAGATCTCCTCCAGGATCCAGGTGCTCAACAACGACCGCGACGACCCTGCCGGGTTTGGGGGCTTCAGCGACATCAGCGCCGATTGCGGTCTCGGGCAGCTCGACTTTTTCGCTTCCGAGCTCGCGGTGGTTGATCTTGATGGCGACGTCGATCTGGACCTCGTCGTATTTGACGGCCAGGGAGCGGCCCTGAGGGTTTTCTCGAACCATCGCGCCTGGAAGTTCTCCGAGGTGGAGCAGGTTGCCGGGTCAGCGCCGAGGGGCGTCGTAAGCGTCACCTCGGGAGATCTTGATGGAGATGGAGATGAAGATCTCGTCGCCTTCTGCGGCGACCGTCTCCAGCTCCTGCGCAATGACGGCCAGCTGAAGCTCATCCAGGATGAAGATTTTTCGGCCCGCTATGGCTCGCTGGGGGGCACCGGCGGCGCGCTTTTTGATTTCGACGGCGACATGGCTCTCGAGCTCCTGGTCGCGGACGCAAGGCTGGCGGAGGGCGCTGAAGGGGCGGCGCTGGTCTCCCCGGGAGAGAGCGTGCGGAGCTTCGATCTCTCGCGCAAGGCTGCCGGAGGTGCTGTGAGCGTCCTTGCGGCCGCCATGGGCATCAACGGGGGGCTCGAATTGATCGTCGCCGGTACGGCCGGGGGAGTGAGCTCTCATTCGCTCGAGCTTCCCGGTACCTGGATCGCTCTTGAGCTCACCGGTCCGCTGCGCGAGGAGGTGAAGCCCGATGCCGAGCGGTCGAATCCCGCCGCTCTTGGAGCGAGCATCGAGGTGCGATCCGGTACCCGCGTGGCGAGGGCGCAGCTCAACAGCGGCACCGGCGGCGCGGCTCGCTCGGCTGCGCGTTTCTTCTGCGGTCTCGCGGGCGCGCCTGTCGCTGACACGGTTCGAATTCTCTGGCCCGACGGTATTCTCCAGAGCGAACTCGGCCTGGTTTCAGGCCGGATCCACGAGCTCAAGGAGAAGGAGCGCAAGCCCACGTCCTGCCCGATGCTCTTCAGCTGGAACGGCGAGTCCTTCGAATTCGTGGCGGATTTCCTCGGCGTCGGCGGGCTTGGGTATTTCGAGGCTCCCGGACGCTACAGCACGCCGGATCCGACCGAGCTGTTGTGGATTCCCAGGATCGAGGCGCGCGAGAACGGAGAGAGCGGCGCCTCCTACGAGCTGCGGGTACTCGAGCCTCTTGAGGAGTGTACCTACCTCGACAGCGCCGCTCTCGTGGCTGTGGATCACCCGGAGGGTACGACGGTCCTGCCTAACGAGATGTTCGCCATTCTCGGTCCGGCTCCGGGCTACGGGCTGCTGTCCTTCGAGGAGAAGCTCCGGCCGGTGAAGGCTGTAGACCAGGATGGGGAGGATATGACCTCGCGGGTACAGAAGCTCGACCGGGTCTACGCGCCCGAGCTCCGGCCTGACAGGAGGTTCCTGGGGACGCTCGAGAAGCTCCAGGCCGTCGAGCTGGAGTTCCCCGCTTCGCTCGATAAGCTTATTTCATCAGATGAGCCCGGCCGCCCGGTTCTCTTTCTCTACGGCTATATCGAGTACGGCTATTCGACGACGAACTTCTCCGCCTCCCAGGCGGACTTCGTTCCGGTGGCTCCGAGCTTCCGTGTCGAGCGCGATGGAAAATGGGAGCCCCTACGCGAGGAGTGGGGCTTCCCGGCCGGCTATCCGCGCTGGATGGCGGTCGATCTCGCGGACCTGCTGCGTTCGGGAGACCGCCGTCTCAGGGTGGATACCAACCTCGAGATCGCCTGGGACGAGGTCTTCATCGCAAGGGCTCGAGATGTAGATCTTTCCGGCGCCGGAGATGACAAGGTGACCGTGCGGCAGCTGGGGGCCGACCGGGCAAACCTGCACTACCGCGGCTTCCCGATCGATCCGGCTCCCGGCGAGGAGGTGGAAGGTTTTCTCTACAAGGAGTTCGCCGAGTGGACTCATTACAAGGTCATGCCGGGCAGCTATACCCGCTTTGGCGATGTCCGGCCTCTTCTCGATGAAGATGATGGCCAGTTCGTGATCTTCGGCCCCGGCGACGAGATAGAATTGTCCTTCAGGGCTGACCGCCTCGATTCCCTCGAGTCCGGGCACAGGCGCACCTTTTTCCTGAAGAGCGGGGGCTATTGCAAGGACATGGATTTCTACACCGGTCACGGAGATGGAGTGGCGCCGCTGCCGTTCGGAGGCATGAAGTCCTACCCCTACGCCGAGGGAGAGCGCTACCCAGAAGATCCTGTTCTCGAACGTTACCAGCGGGAGTGGAATACCCGGAAGGTCGAGGGCGACCTGCGGACCCCGGTCTCCTCGCTTGTCGGAGATTGATCCCGTGCGCCTTCTTTCGCTCCTGCCGCTGCTTTGTTTCTTATGCTCCTGCGGGCGGGCGACGGGGCCGGTTTCGTATTCATCGGTAAAAGAGATCCTTGAGAGCAACTGCGTCTCCTGTCATGGAGAGGAGGAGCCCGAATCAGAGCTCCGCCTCGACAGCCGGGAGGCCATCCTTGCAGGGGGCAAGAGCGGGCCGGCCATCGTTCCGGGAGATGTCGACTCGAGCCTGCTCATCAGCGCGGTGGAAGACAGCGGGCTGGTTACAAGGATGCCGCCCGAAGATGATGCGCCCTCCCTGGACGCGGCCTCGATCGCTCTTCTGCGATTGTGGGTTGCCGGCGGCGCGAAACCCTGACTTGCCGGGGCGCGGGATTTTCCTGATCTGCGTCAACAGCTCTCCTGCTAAGCTCTGAACAGATTGATGGTTGTCTCTTGTCTTTCAATGCGGATGGATGCGGATGGAAAAAGCCAGCCTGGAAATTGAGATGGTGACGGTCGATGAGCAGCGGGTGGCGATGATCCGCTTTCGCCCGGATCTCAAGATGCATAAAGGGGAGACGGCGGAGCTGAAGCTGACCCTGCGCTGCAAGGCAGATCACCACAGCGCGGTCAATAAAAGGATCGTACTGCTCAGCAAGAGCTTCAAGGCCAGCAAGCCCCTGCACACCCTGCGCTATAAATGTCCACGAGCTCTCTTCACCTACGAGGGAAACTGGATCAACCTGGTCGCCAGGGCCACGATCGTTGTCGGGTCTTCGCGGCTTCTGAAAGATTTCCAGGTTCCCCTGGATGTAGGAAATATCCATGTCAGCGAGGATCTGGACGGGACCTTCACTCCCGAGGATAAATTCTCACGCTATCAGAACTTCATGCTGCTTCGAGCTGAAACCAAGCAGACTTTGTTCCTGCTCTGGGGCGGGGGGCTGGCGCTTTTATATCTTGCCGAGAGGATGTTCCGGGACATTATCCTGAATCCTTCTGGGGAGTTGGCGATAACCTTCATCACCTTGGTGGCTATTGCCGGGGCCGTCCTTCTATATATTGCCTGGGGGAAGACCAGGGAGCTTTTCAGCCCCGGGGTCGGTCCGTACTTCAGGGTTCCCGATGGCCTCTCGCTTCGCAGGAAAAGTAAGCGAAAGATCAGCCGGGGGATGCGTTTCCAGCTCTCCGACTGGTTTTCCGGTCCGGCCGAGACGGATCTTCATGGCGCCC